>JBMDXL010000001.1:0-3538 GCA_048594465.1 Microlunatus sp.
GTGTTCGGTCTGGGCATCGTCACGCTGGTGTTCTGCGCGCTGGAGACCTCGCCGAACGCTGTCAAGTACGGCCCGCCCTACCCGCAGGGCTACGCGCCGGGAGCCTACGGGACCGGTCAGCCGGGCTACGCGCCGCCGCCCGGGCAGTACTGACCAGCAGTTCGCCGTTCGACCATCGAGCCGTCGTGGACCTCCGGTCCGCGGCGGCTCTGTCGTTGCCGGCCCTGTCGGTGCCGGCCCTGTCGTCACCGATGGCGTCTGGCGCAGGGGTCACACCGGCCACACACCGGAGCTGCCGCGTCGGTGACTGCCGAGCAGGTGGGTGTCGACGATCCCGACCGCCTCCATCAGCGCGTACATGGTGGTGGGTCCGACGAACCGGAACCCCTTTCTGCGCAGGGCCTTGGCCAGCGCCACGGATTCCGGTGAGCTGGTGGGGACGTCGGCGTACCGGACCGGTCTGGGGGTCTCGGCGGGCTGGAAAGACCACACGAGATCGGCCAGGCCCCCCTCGGCGCGCAGAGCGACGGTCGCCTCGGCGTTCGCGATGGTGGCGGTGATCTTGGCTCGGTTGCGGACGATCCCGGGATCGGTCAGCAGGCGCTCGACGTCGTCCTCCCCGTACGCCGCCACGGTGTCGGCGTCGAAGTGGGCGAACGCCGCCCGGAAGGTGTCCCGCTTGCGCAGGATCGTCACCCAGGACAACCCGGACTGGAAGGCCTCCAGACTGAGCCGCTCGAACAGACCGCGCTCGTCGCGGACGGGCAGACCCCACTCGGTGTCGTAGTAGGACCGCAGCGGCTCCCCGGTCGCCCAGGTCGGACGGGCCAGACCATCGTCGCCGATCACCAGATCGGGGTTGTCGGTCATCGGTCCTCCCGGGTCGTCGTGGTCACGGGTGCTGCTCACGCTCGAGTGCGAGCAGCGTCCGCTTGGCGTCCAGCCCGCCGAGGTAGCCGCCGAGGCTTCCGTCCCCGCGCAGGACCCGGTGGCACGGGACGACGACGGGCAGCGGGTTCGTGGCGCAGGCCGTGCCCACCGCCCGCACCGCGGTCGGCCGCCCGGCCAGTGCGGCGAGCTCGGTGTAGGACACGGTGCGTCCGTAGCCGATGCTCGGCAGCAGGAGCTGCACGGCCCGTCGGAACTCCCCGGTCGTGGTCAGGTCGAGGGTCAGATCGAACGTCTGCCGCCGACCGGCGAAGTACTCGTCCAGCTCCCGGGCGGCGGGCTCCAACCGCCGGGGGGCTTCCAGCACCCGCGGGCTGATGGTGGTGGCCAGCTGCTCCAGCACCCGGTCGTGACCCTGGCTGGCGAAGGCGACGCGGGTCAGGCCCCGGTCGCTGGCGACCAGCAGCAGCGGGCCGAGGGGGGAGTCCACCGTGGCGTACGCCAGGTCGAGCAGCTGCGCGTCGGCGGCGCGGCGAGCGAGTCCGTCGCGGAGCCGGCGCAGGGTGGCGTCGTCGACGGTGCGCAGGGCGTCGAGAGGGTTGGTGATGGTCATGGTCGTCCTCCTGTGGTCGGTCCCGCCAACCGTTTCCGCAGCGTACGCAGGCCGTCCGACACTGCTCGGCGGGCAGCCTCGGGGGTGCCACCGAGCTCGGTGGCGACCTGCGCGTACGGGAGATCGGCGAGGTAGTGGAGCGTGACCGCGAGCCGCTGCTTGTCGGGCAGCGACCGCACCGCGTCGGCGAGCTCGTCGTCGCCGGTGCCGGGTTGGCCGAGGGTGGAGACCCGGTCGCCGTGATCGGGGGTCGGCGTGGCCCGCCGCTCCCGAGCCCGGACGGCGTCGACAGCCTTCCGGTAGGCGATGGTGGCCAGCCAGGCCCCGTGGTCGGCGTCGGCCGGCAGGGCGGGGTAGGCCCGCAGACCGGCCAGGAAGGTCTCCGACCAGGCGTCATCGGCGTCGACCGGTCCCAGCACGGCGCGACAGACCCGCCAGACCCGGGCGCCGTGCTGCCGGACCAGCTGGTCGAACGGTGGTTTCGCAGTCATCACAGGAGAAGACGTCGCAGCGGCCCGAAACGTGAGGTCCCCGGTGCAGAACGTCAGCACCCCCGTCGCCGGGCGACGGGGGTGCTGTCTGCTCGGGCGCTGACCCTGCTGAGCGAGGCGCAGCTGCTCAGTTCGGGAGCACGCCGGTCAGGCGTTGTCGGACTTGAGGTCCTCGGCCTTGGCCTGCAGGTCGGCCAGGGCCTGGTCCTTGGTGGCCTCCGCCGACTGGGCCGCCTCGCTGGCGGACTCGCCGACGGTGGTGACCGCGTCGTCGACCCGGAGAGCGGCGGCATCGGCCGCGTTCCCGGCCGCTGCGCCGGCGGTGCCGGCAGCCGCCGCGACCTGGTCGACGGGGGAGTCGCCGCCCCCGCTGACTTTGTCCTTGAGATCGTCGAACACACCGCCGGCCTTCTCCTTGGCGGTGGCGAAGGCGCTCGAGGCGTCGCCCGAGCCGAGAGAGCCGTCGCCGTCGGCGTCCAGCTTCTGCTTGGCCTCCTCGATCAGACCGGTGGCCTTGACCTTGGCGTCGTCGATCACCTTGGACGCGTCGCCGGCGTCCACGTCGCCGTCACCGTCGCTGTCGAGCTTGTCCTTGGCCGCGTCCACCAGGTCGCTGGCCTTCTCCTTGGCTGCTTCGAACGCGTCGCCGGCCTTCTCGCCGAGCTCTTCGGCCTTGTTCTTGATCTCGTCCAGGAACCCCATACCGCTTGCCTCTCTCTTCGCCCGCCGCGTAGCGCGGAGCGGATCCTGGCCGTCATGCTAGAACCCGGACGGGGCGTGCGCCGAGGGCGTTCCCCGCCATCGCGCGTCGCGATCCGCAATCCTTCGTGCGGAGCCGGTCCTGGGCGGCGCGGACGGTGCGAGACGGACAACACCTGCTGATCTCGGGAGACACCTCCGCCAACACCCGTCCGCGATGCTGACGTGGTCGGCGGAGCGAACCGGGGGAGCGTTGTGATGGTGGTCATGGTGCGGGCGGTCGTCGCGCGCCGCCGGTTCGCGTCGGAGCCTGGTCTTGTATAGGGTCGCGCGCCATAGCGGAGGTGGCAGCGTGGTCAGTCGTTCGATGGCGGGAGCGTGCGGGGCAGCCCTGGTGATGGGCCTGCTCGTGGCTGGCTGCACGCCTGATCCAGGTCCGGGTCCGGGAGGGTCTCCCACCCCTTCGGTGTCTTCGGCTGCTCCGAGCCCGACACCGACGGAGAACGCGCAGGAGCGCCAGCAGAGGCTGGATTTCGAGGCGGCTGAGAGGGCCTATCGAGACGCCGACGCGGAGGTTAACAGGCTCGGTCAGATTGGCGGAGCATCGAAACCTACGAAAGTTCTCTTAGCGACCACAACAGGGGTCTACCTGAACGCGCAGATGGAAGACCTGAAGACGCTGAAGAAGATGGGCTGGAGAACGGATCGACCCGTGAAGGTCTCTGTATCTGCCAATGGTGGATGGAGTCCGGAGGAGCTCAGTCTGACTGCTTGCGAGGATGCGTCGAAAGTCGTCCTGCTGGACTCGTCAGGCAAGGAGGTAGCGAAGGACCGGCCCCGCCGCTTT
>JBMDXL010000010.1:0-2489 GCA_048594465.1 Microlunatus sp.
GGTCGGGGCCCGCCACCAGGTCCAGGACCGTCCGGAGGTCGTCGACCGTGCCGGCGATCAGGCTGATGCAGTCCAGGGAGCGACAGGCCGGCACCAGACCGACAGCGCTGATCACCCCGCGGGAGGGCTTGTAGCCCAGGACGCCGTTGAGGGCCGGCGGCACCCGTCCGGACCCGGCCGTGTCGGTGGCCACCGTGAAAGGGACCTCACCGAGCGCGACCGCCAGGGCCGAGCCCGAGCTCGAGCCACCGGAGATCAGGTCCTGGCCGTAGACGCTCCGCGGGGTCGCGTACGGCGTCCGGGTGCCGTTGAGCCCGGTGGCGAACTGGTCGAGGTTGGTCTTGCCGATCAGCACAGCGCCCGCGTCGAGCAGCCGCTGCACCACCGGAGCCGTCGACGTCGCCTCGTAGGCGTACGCGGGGCAGGCGAGCGTGGTCGGCCAGCCGGCGACGTCGATGCTGTCCTTGACCCCGAACGGGATGCCCCACAGCGGCAGCGCCGTCGGGTCGGGCACCTCGGCGAGCTCGGCGCACCGCGCCAGGACCGCGGTCTCGTCGGCCACCGAGATCCAGACGCCGTCGGCGCCCCGCTCGGTGATCGTGGCGAGCACCTGCCGACACAGGTCGGCAGGTGTCGTCGCCCCCGATCGGAAGAGTGCCGACAGCTCGGAGATCGACGGGCCCGGACGAGGCCCACGGCGAGTGTCGGTTTCCGGCGCTACCCCCATGTCGTCGATTGTCGACAGAATTCGTTTCGGGGAGCGGCCTCACGCGTTACGGCTGGGTTTCGTCTGGGCCCGTACGTCCGGGGCCGGCTCCGGCTCAGCTGGGGAGCGCGGCCAGTCCGCCGGGGTCCTCCACCAGAGCCAGGAACCGACGGCCCCCGTGGTCGTCGAGCTGGTCGAGGACGCGGGCACGGTCGTTCGACTCCAGCGCCGTCAGCATCCGCTCATGGCGCTCGATCCCGGCCGCCGTGCCCAGGGCCGCCGCCTCCCGCCGCAGGTTCGCAGCCATCGGACGCTGGAGCCGCAGCAGGATGGGTTCCAGGGCCAGGTCGAGCTGGCGGTTGCCGGCCAGCGCCACCACGGCGGCGTGGAAGGCCCGATGGGCGTCGTCCTTGCCGAGGTCGTCACCCATCTGGTCGGCCCGACGCATCTCGTCGAGGTGGCGGCGGACCTCACGCAAGGGGTCGTCGTCGCCGCTGCGGTCGAGCGGGAACGCCGTCTCGATCGCGTGGCGCTCCAGCAGGGCACGGAGGGCGAAGAGCTGGTCGACGTCCTCGGCCGACAACTCGGTCACCCGGGTCCCCCGGCGCGGGAGGTGCTCCACCAGACCCTGGTTGGCCAGCGTCCGCAGCGCCTCTCGGAGGGGGGCACGACTGATCGCGAAGCGCTGCCGGATCTGCTCCTCGACCAGTCGCTGGCCCGGCGCCAGATCACCGGAGAGGATCTCGTCCCGCAGTCGCCGGGTGGTCACCTCGAGCAGGCTGGGCGCGTACAGCGCCTCGTCCGGCTCGGTCATGACAGCTCCTCCACCTGGTCCAGCGGTGTGCTCAGTGTAGGTCTGGCGGCTCCGCGGACCGTCCGGCGAGGACCCGACCCGGCCTTGGGTCCGGCGACCGGCACCGTCGGTGACCCGGGGCGGGGCGTACGGCAGTCTGGAGGACGTGGCGACCGAGCCGTGGATCCTGCACGTCGACCTGGACGCGTTCCTGGCGGCGGTGGAGGTCCGTCGACGCCCGGAGCTGCGCGGTCGACCCGTGGTGGTCGGTGGCGACGGCGACCCGACACGTCCTCGCCAGGTGGTGGACACCGCGTCGTACGAGGCCCGGGCGCAGGGGGTGCACTCCGGGATTCCCCTCGCGCGGGCGCTGAAGAAGTGCCCGGAGGCGGTGTTCCTGCCCTCGGACCACCCGGCGTACGACACCGCGAGCGCCGAGGTGATGGCGACCCTGCGGTCGTTCGGGCACCCGGTGGAGGTGTGGGGGTGGGACGAGGCGGTGCTGGGCGCCGAGGTGGCCGACCCGGAGGCGCTGGCCCAGCAGCTCCGCGCCGCGGTCCTGACCGAGACCGGCCTCACCTGCGCGGTCGGCATCGGGGAGACCAAGGAGCGGGCCAAGATGGCCACCGCCTTCGCGAAGGCGTCGGTCGAGAGGGTGTACCGGCTGTCCTCCGCCAACTGGATCGCGGTGATGGGCGACCGAGCGGTGACCGAGCTGTGGGGGATCGGCAAGCGGACCGCCGCCCGCCTGGGTGAGCACGGGATCGGCACCGTCACCGAGCTGGCCACCGCCGACCGCGAGGCCCTGGCCGGCTGGTTCGGACCCAGCACCGGACCGTGGTTGCGGGCCCTGGCCCGGGGCGGCACCTCGCGAACCGTGCACCCGGAGGAGCGGCAGGCCCGCTCACGCAGCAAGCAGGAGACGTTCCGGCACGACCTCACCGAGGCCGCGGAGATCGCCGCCCAGGTCACTCGGCTGACCGAGGACGT
>JBMDXL010000100.1:0-3914 GCA_048594465.1 Microlunatus sp.
GCTGGACCAGGCCCTGCACGAGATGGAGCTCGTCGGTCACGACTTCTACCTGTTCATGGACGTCGAGCACGGTGAGGCGCCGGCCGTCGTCTACCGCCGCAAGGCGTACGACTACGGCGTGATCCGGCTCGAGAACGCCGCCGTCCCCGTCTGATCGCCCGCCGGCTGGGGGTGACGGGGCTGTGGGTGCCGGGGCCTGAGAGCGACGGTACGGGGGATCAGGGGCCGACGGTGGAGCCGTACCCGTCGCCTGTCCGGGCACCCTTCAGGTAGCTCACCCGGGAACCGGTGCCGGGCAGCCCCACGAGCACGGCGCCGGTCGAGGAGTCCTCACCGGGGATCCCGATCAGGACCCGGGTGGCACCGGTGGCAGGCGATCCGGCCAGCGAGGCCCCCAGACGGTCCCCGGTCTCGGTTGACCCCGGCACACCCGCGCTGCTCTGCGTCCACCCTTTGCCGGTGCCGACGGTCTGGACCATGCCGGCGTCACGGGCTCGTCCCACGTCCTCACCCGGGGCCCCCACCAGAAAGCGCACCGTGGACCCGTCGCGGACGCTGGAGACGGCGGCCCCGAGGTGATCGCCGGCCTCGGCGACGCCGGCCATCCCCGCGGAGTCCGGGTCGACCGTACGGGTGGGGATCGTGCCGGGGAGCTCGAGATCGGTGGAGATCTGAGCGACGGTGACCGACCCCGCATCGGACCGGGTGCCGACGTCCTCGCCGGGTGCGCCCACCACCAGCGTCGCGAAGCCGACCGTGCGGTCGGCCACGAGGTGGACCGCCGCTCCGACCCGATCGCCCGCCTCGGCGGTGCCCGGGACGCCGATCGTGGCTTGCGACACCACCGCCGGTCCCGGACTGTCGTGACCGCCGTGCACGAGGTCGATCAGCACGGCCCCCGCCCCCACCCTGCCTCGCTCGGGGTAGCCCGGCATCCCCATGGCCACCAGACCGCCGGCGACCGACAGGGAGGAGCCCAGAGCAGCCCGGGGCGTGGGCTCGTCGGTCAGGGGCTCACCCAGTCGGGTGAACTCCGCCCCGTGGATGTCGGGATGGTCGTCGCCGTCGACCCAGAAGGACGTGACCTGACCCGTGTCCCGGCTCCCGCCGATGTCCATCCCGGGAGCGCCCACGAACAGCCGCGCCGGCCGTGGATCGCCCTCGTCGGCGGGTCGTTGCTCGGCGGCCAGGGCGGCACCGAACCGTGCCCCGGACTGCGCCCCGTCCTCGAAGGCCCGGCCCGGTGCCTCGATGGTGGTCCGGGACACGAAGCGCTTGGCCGCCGGGCTCCAGGTGTAGACGTGCACCACACCGGCGCGCGGCCGGTCGGTCCGCAGGCTCTCGTCGGGACTGCCCACCACCAGCTGGCTGCAGAGCGCGTCGTCACCCTCGCCGGCGTACGAGCTGAGCGAGGTGACAGCGGTGCCGAAGCCCGGGGCGCCGGTCAGCGTCGTGGTGAAGGGCTCACCCTCGTTGCTGAGTCGCACCTGGACCGTCCCGGCGTGACCCGCTCCGCCGGGTGCACCGACGACCACGTCGGCGAGTCCGTCGGCGTCGAAGTCGGAGCTGCTGACCAGGCACTCGGGTTCGGCGGCGGCGGGTGGGGCGTTGACCACCCCGGCGCCGATCACGCCGAGCGAGGCTGCGATCACCACGGGGGTACGGGTTCCTCGTCGCATGGCTGGTCTCCTCTGACGTCGCCGGGATGCTGAGGTGTCTACGCCCGAGGAGACGGCGGGGTTGCCTGACGGACTCGATCGGCAGGATCCCGCCCGACCCGCGTACGGGCCGACGCTTTCCGGCCGGGGACCGGAGGTGGCAGGGATCCGGCCGTCGGCGCAGGATGGACGGGTGAGCGGTGATCGAGGACACCAGGGACCGACGGACAGCGCGGGGAGGGCCGGGCGGTCGTGGGACGCCTTCGCCGACGAGCACGGCGGACGGGCGGTCGCCGACGGGCAACCGACCCGCTGGTTCGAGGAGGTCTGGTCGGCCGGGGCCCGGGACGAGATCGACCTGCCCTGGGACCGCCGGGACCCCTACCCACCCCTGACCGCGCTGCTGCAGGGCCGGAGCCGGGTGGGTGAGCAGCGGGCCGTCGTGGTCGGCGCCGGCCTCGGAGCGGACGCGGAGTTCTTGTCCCGGTCAGGGTTCCGCACGACGGCCTTCGACATCGCGCCGTCCGCCGTGGAGCTGGCTCGCTCCCGCTACCCGGGCAGCCCGGTCGACTACCGGGTGGCCGACCTGCTCGACCTGCCTGAGGACCTGGTGGGGACCTTCGACCTCGCCGTGGAGATCTTCACCGTCCAGGCGATGCCCCCGTCGGTGCGGACCGCGGCTCAGCAGGGCCTTCGCCGGTTGCTCGCGGCCGGGGGCGAGGCGCTGGTCGTGCAGTTCGTCCGTCCGGACGGGGTTTCGGGGGAGTCCGGGCCACCCTGGCTGCTCGACCGGACGGAGATGGAGGCCTTCGCCGCCGGTGACGTGGGGTGGGTGTCGTTGGACGTCCAGGCCTCCCCGACGCGACCCGGCGGTCTGCCCGTCTGGGCCGGCGTCCTCCGCCGGGCAGCGGGAGCCCGGGCCTGAACTCGACCCGGCCCTCGTCGGCGGACGCTAGGCCGGCAGGTGGGAGCGGCGCTGCCGCCGCAGCGTGACCATCAGCAGGACGAAGGCGACGACCTGGGTGGCACCGACGGTGATCGCCAGAGCCGGGACGGACCGCTCGTAGAGCAACCCGGCCGCCGCACCGCCGGTGATCGCGGCGCCACCCTGCACGGCGGCGAAGACCCCGTACGCGCTCGCCCGCCGGCCCGCGGGCACGAGATCGGCGACCAGGGCCTTCACGGTGGAGTCCTGGACGCCGGTGGCGGCGCCCCAGAGCAGGACCCCGGCGACCACGACCGCGACGGAGGAGCCGAAGGCGAGCCAGGGGACCGCAGCGGTCAGCAAGGGCAGGACGAGCAGGACCCGTCCGCCGATCCGGTCGTAGGTCCACCCGGTGGCGAGCGCGGCCACCGCCTCCACGCCCATGGCGGCGGCGTAGATGAGCGGCACGGTCGCCACGGACACGATCTGGTCGCGGATCAGGTGGAAGGAGATGATCCCGAACGTGACGAGCCCAGCGGTGGCCGCGGCCGACGAGGCGGCGAAGAACCAGAACACCGGGGACAGAGGGGTGGTCGAGCCCACCGGCGGCAGCGGGTCGGCGGCCCCGGTCGCCCGGGCGGCCGGTTCGGCGATCCGTCGGCGGAGCACCAGCAGGATGATCATCGCCGCGGCGCCGGGGACGACGAGCACGGCGAACGCGGGCCACAGCAGCCCCGTGACCGCCGCGACCGCCGCGACCAGCAGGGGTCCGAGCACGGCCCCGGACTGGTCGAGGGCCTTGTGGACGGCGATGCCCTTCCCCATCCCGACCTGCCCGGCCGCCTGGGCGAGCAGGGCGCTCTTCGCGGGGCTGCGCACCGCCTTGCCCGTCCGTTCGGCCAGGATCAGCACGCAGGCGACGGCCAGCCCGGCGCCGGCCAGGAACGGCGTCACCGCCAGGGCCGGCACGCAGACGGCTGTCAGGGCGTACCCGCCGAGGGTCAGCCCCCAGTAGCGGCCGCTGCGATCCGCCCACGACCCGAAGACCAGGCGCAGTACCAGGGACATGGCCTCGCCCACGCCGGTGACGATCCCCACCAGCACGGCGGAGGCGCCGAGCGCAGCCAGCAGGGGCCCCGTCATCGACCGGGCGCCCTCGTAGACCATGTCGGCGGTCAGACTGACCACCCCGAAGCCGATCACGGCACGCCACGGCGACAGGGACACCGGGCTGGGCCGTCGAGTGGTCACCGGTTCGCTGTCGCAGGCACGGGCCAACCCTCACAGATCCGGACCGTCCTCTCCGTACGGTCCGAGCGTCGGTCGGGCGG
>JBMDXL010000101.1:0-11749 GCA_048594465.1 Microlunatus sp.
TCGGGCCAGCTGCCGGACCGCAGCGTCCTCCACTGCAGCCGGGGGTCCCGAGGCAGCGAGCTGAGCTCGAGCAGCCCGCGGTCGCGGCCGGCGCTGACGTCGAGCCAGGCGGACCGGGTGGCTTCCACCGTCTCCACCCCCGGGGTCCGGGCGATGGTCGAGGTGAGGGCCCGGTCGTCGACCGGCTGCACGACGACGTCGCTGCCGGCGGTGCGGGCGGCGACGGACCGCTCCAGGGCGGCCGACTCGGTGTCCACGAAGACCAGGCACGCGACCAGGAACGCGACACTGAGCGCGACGGCCAGCAGGACCCCGAGCAGCCGGGTCGGGTGGGCCCGCACCTCGGCGGCCGTGGTGTGCAGCACGTCAGGCCCCGACCTGGCTCAGCTCGACCCGGATCGAGTCGGCGTCCGGGCGGTCGAGATCGCCGACGACCCGGCCGTCGTTGATCAACAGGGCCCGGTCGGCGTACGCGGCCGCCCCGGCGTCGTGGGTGACCATGACGATGGTCTGTCCGAGCTCGCGACTGGCGGTGCGCAGCTGGGACAGCAGGACCTGGCCGTTGGCGGAGTCCAGGGCCCCGGTCGGCTCGTCGGCGAAGATCACCGCTGGTTCGGTGATCAACGCCCGGGCGATCGCCACCCGCTGCTGCTGACCGCCGGACAGCTCGCTGGGACGGTGCTGCAGACGGTCGGTGAGACCGAGGGACGCACAGACCCGCTGCAGCCGCTCCTCGTCCAGCGGTCGGCCGGCCAGATCCAGTGGGAGGGCGATGTTCTGCCGGGCGGTGAGGGTGGGCAGCAGGTTGAAGGACTGGAACACGAACCCCACCCGCGTACGCCGCAGCGTGGTCAGCTCGGTGTCGCGCATCCGGCTGATCTCGTGCCCACCCAGGAACACGCGGCCCTCGGTGACGGTGTCCAGACCGGCCATGCAGTGCATCAGGGTGGACTTGCCCGATCCCGACGGTCCCATGATCGCGGTGAAGCTGCCGGTGGCGATCGCCACGCTGATCCCGTCCACCGCACGGACGGCCTGCGAGCCGGTGCCGTAGGTCTTGACCAGGTTCAGGGTGCTGACCGCGACGGTGGCACGTTCGGTGACGGGGTCCGCGGGGGACAGGATCGAGTTCATGATCACCAGCCTGGTCGACGGCGCCGCCCGGCACATCGGACCACGGTGGCGGCTTCGTGGCCGCCGCTGGGCCCCAGGTCGGACCCGATCATGCTCATGATCAGCGCGCGCGCGGAGCCAGCCCGGTCTCGTAGGCGAACAGCACCAGGCCGACCCGGTCGCGGACGGCCAGCTTGGCCAGCAGGCGGCCGATGTGGGTCTTGACGGTGCCCTCGGCGAGGTAGAGCCGCTCACCGATCTCGGTGTTGGAGGCGCCGTCGGCGATCTCCACCAGGACGTCGATCTCGCGGTCGGTCAGGACGCCCAGCCGAGGGTCCGGACCCGTCGGTGCGGTCGTGCTGGGCAGCGACGGCAGCACGTGGTCGAGCAGCCGTCGGGTGGCGCTGGGGGCCATCACCGCGTCCCCGGCGGCCACGTTGCGGATGGCCGACAGCAGCTCGGCCGGTCGGGCGTCCTTGAGCAGGAAGCCGCTGGCCCCGGCCTTGAGCCCGGCGTAGACGTACTCGTCCAGGTCGAAGGTGGTCAGGATCAGGATCCGGGGTGACCGGGGTCCGGAGGTCAGCCGGCGGGTGGCCTCGACCCCGTCCATCCGGGGCATCCGGATGTCCATCAGCACCACGTCGGCGGGTGTCCGGGCCAGGGCCTCGACGGCCTGCTGACCGTCCGCCGCCTCGCCGACCACCCGGAGGTCGTCCTCGGCCTCGATCAGGAGCCGGAACCCGCCGCGGACGAGAGCCTGGTCGTCGACCAGGAAGACGGTGATCACGAGGTGCTCCGGGTCGTGGTGGTGGCGGTGCGCCAGGCCGGCAGCAGCGGGATCGAGACCCGGACGGTGAACCCGCCACCGGGCCGCGGTCGGGCGGCCAGGGTGCCGTGCAGCAGGGCGACCCGCTCGCCCATCCCGCGCAGCCCGTGACCGGTGGTCGGCGGGCCGTCGGCGGCGCCCGCCCCGCGCCCGTCGTCGGTGACCTCGATCTCGACCGTCGTGGCGGTGTACGCCACGGTGATCTGGGCGGTGGCCTGCGGGCCGGCGTGCTTGAGCACGTTGGTGATCGACTCCTGGACCACCCGGTAGACGGTCAGACCGACCGCCGCCGACACCGGCGGGGCGGCGCCGAACGTGCTCAGTCGGAAGCGGTCGCCGGACCGCGCCACCAGCTCGTCGACGTCACCCACGCCGGGGGAGGGGAGATAGCTGGGATCGGACTCGCCGCCGCGCAGGAGGTCGACGATGCGGCGCATCTCCGTCAGTGAGGTGCGGCCCGTCTCGGCGATCGTGTCGAGCACCTGGGCGCCGACCTCGGGCTTCCGCAGCACCACCGCCCGGCCCCCCTCGGCCTGCACCACGATCACCGACAGCGAGTGGGCCACGATGTCGTGCAGCTCGCGGGCGATCCGGCTGCGTTCGTCGACCGCCACGGCCCGGGCCCGCTGCTCCCGCTCCGACAGCTCCAGCCGGCGGCGCTCCGCCGCGGCTCGGGACTGCTGCTCGGTCGCCTCGAGCCGCTCCCGCAGCTGCCGGCCCAGCAGATAGGCCCCGGCCACGATCGCCGCGCAGGCGGTCGCCGTCACGGCGAAGCCGGCCACCGCGCCCCCGGTGGCGCCGAGGCCGATCCACCGGGCCGGTCCCAGGGCCGCGCCGACCAGCCCGATCCACAGGGCCGCCGTGCCGGCCGACGGGCTGCCGTAGCGGGCGACGGCGTACACGATCATGGGCACGACCACGATGCTCAGCGAGGGGGACGGCACCAGCAGCGCCTGGCCGAGCGCGACCGCCGTGGCCAGGGCCAGCGCCAGGGTCGGGTGGCTGCGACGGATCAGCAGGGTGGCGGTCAGCAGGAAGGACAGCAGCCGCGTCTCGACGTCCTGGCTGCTGGTGGCCACCCCGCAGAAGACGGCGACGACCGCCGCCAGGCCGAAGTCGACCACCCACCGCGGATCGCGGACGAGCGGCAGGGGAGCGGTGGTCATGACCGCGTCAGCCTAGGTGCCCGTCGCGGGCGCCGCATCGGCCCAGGGTCTGACCGACGTCCTCCCGTGGACCGAGCGGGAGCCGACCCCGGCCTCAGACCCGAAGGTCGGCGACGCGTCCGATGGTCTCGACCACCTCGGCGCTCCGGGTCGACCCGTCGAGCGTGCGACCCGGTGCGGCGGCGGGGTCGACGTGGACCGCGTGCAGTCCCGCCGCCCGGGCGCCGTCGACGTCGTTCAGCCGGTGGTCGCCCACCATGAGCACCTGGTCCGGCGGCAGCCCGAGGGCCTGGCAGGCGGCCGCGTACGCCGCGGGGTGCGGTTTCGCGGCCGGGAGCTCCTCGGACACGCAGACCACCAGCCGGGGATCGGACAGACCGATCGCGGTCAGCTTCGCGCGCTGCTGACCGGCCTGCCCGTTGGTGAGGATGCCGACCCGGAGTCCGCGGTCGAGGAGCGCCAGCACCAGCTCCGGCCCCCCGGGCACCGGCCGCCAGCTGCTCCGGTAGTGCGCGAGGTAGGCGGCGAACCGCTCGTCGAGCTCCGCGTCGGACGCCTCGGCCAGGTCGAGGAAGGCGCGGACCCGCTCGCGTCGCTGATCGAGCATGCCGATCTCCCCGGCGGCGTAGCGGGCGAAGTGCTGCTCCTCGAGGGTGCGCCACCGGGCCACCGTGGTCGCGTCGTCGTCCGACCAGTCGGGCACCGTGGTCACCAGGTGCCGGACCGCGGCCGCGGCCGCCGACGAGTGGTCGAGCAGCGTGTCGTCGAGATCGAACAGGACACCCCGGACGTCGTACGGCACGTCAGCGACCCTAGTGGTCCGGCAATCCCGGTGGCCGGCTCGACCGGCCGACGGACCCGGCGGCGGTCAGCCGCCGCTGGCGCGACCCAGGTTGCTGATCACGCTGACCAGGAGGGCGAAGCCGAGGACGACCAGCGGGTAGAGCCAGATCCCCCAGCGGTGCGGGCGGCTCCGGGCGATCAGCCCGGTGATCAGACCCGCCAGCAGGAACGGGACCATGACCGCGCCGGCGGTCTCCGGGTTCAGGTCACCACCGGTGCCGATCAGCGCCACCACCAGGATCACCAGGTAGAAGCCGCCGGCGAAGGCGAACGACCACGCGAACGTGCGCGGGTTGGCCCGGTAGCTCACCCAGACCGGCCAGTCCGGCGGCGGTGGACCCCAGGCCGGATCGGGCTGCCAGCCGGGCGGAGGGACCCAACCCGCCGGGGCCGGGGGCCAGTTGGGCGGAGGGTTGAACCGTCGAGCCAGAGCCATCGGCGGAGTCTGCCACCCGTCGGTGTCGCGTCGACGCCGGTCAGCTCAACCGGCGGGTCAGGTGGATCTCCACGTCGTCGCCGTCGCTCTTGGCCACCGCCTTCCGGATCGCGGCGGCCACGGGCAGCTTGTGGGTGCCGTCGCCCAGAGCCATGAAGGCACCGGTGAACGGCACGCCGTCGACGGTGCCCGCGACCTTGACCAGACCGCGGGTGCCGAAGATCTCCGCCGAGTCCGGCAGCTGGACGCAGGTCCACGTGTCGTCCGGTCGCACCTTGCCGAGTCGGGCGGTGAACCGGATGTCGAGCGGTCCGGGGTCTGCCATGGCGCTGGTCCCTCTCTGCTGCGGCCGCACGGGTGAGCGGGTCGCTCGCACCGTACGCGGGGCGGTGGTGCCCTGCCTGTCGGAGGGGACGACTCCGCCCGGGCCGCGGGCCTTCCCGACCGGCCGGTGGGCCGAGGTGTGCGGGGTGGTCGGCGGTCTGGCCGGCATGGCCGCCGCCGACCTGCTCGCCTGGGCCCTCGCGCCGGGCGGCGCCCCGGTGCCGGCCGTGGGCTCCATGATCATCGACCTGCTGCCGGCGGGTCTGGTCAACTGGGGCAAGGAGACGCTCGGCACGGCCGACAAGCCGATCCTCCTGGTGATCATCGTGCTGGGCGTGCTGGCCCTCTGCGGTCTCGCCGGCCGGCTCGAGCAGCGCCGACCGTACGGCGGCGGGCTGGTGTTCGCCGGCGTCGCCGCGATCGGGTTGGTCGCCGTGCTCACCAGCGGCCAGTCCTCGCTCCGCGCCATCGTGCCCACCGTGGGTGGCCTGCTGGCCGGCTACCTGCTGCTCCGTGCCCTGATGCTGCGTCGGGAGCGCTGGTCCCATGCCGCCGCCGGCCCGGACCCGGACGCCGCCCGGATGGCCCGCCGCACGTTCCTGCTCTGGACCGGCGTCGTCGCAGGTGCCGCAGCCGTCGGCGCGGTGGCCGGCCGGATGCTCGTGGCCACCGCCGGGGCCGTCGAGGAAGCACGCTCTCGCTTCCGGCTGCCGACCCCCGCCCGCCGCGACCCGATCCCCGAGGGGGTCGACTTCGGTGCCGAGGGCCTGTCGCCGTACGTCACCCCGAACAACGACTTCTACCGCATCGACACCGCTCTGCAGGTACCGATCCTCAACGCCGACGACTGGTCGCTGACCATCACCGGCATGGTGGACCGGGAGGTCACCCTGAGCTTCGCCGACCTGATCGCCAAGCCCCTGGTCGAGCACGTGGCCACGTTGACCTGCGTCTCCAACGAGGTCGGCGGCGACCTGATCGGCAACGCCGTCTGGCTGGGTCTGCCGATCCGGCAGCTGCTGGCCGAGGCCGGACCGCAGTCCGGGGCCGACATGGTCTTGTCGACCAGCGAGGACGGCTGGACGGCCGGCACCCCGCTGTCCGCGTTGACCGACCCGGACCGACTGGCCCTGCTGGCGGTCGGGATGAACGGGGAGGCGCTGCCGATCGAGCACGGCGACCCGGTCCGGATGGTCGTCCCCGGCCTGTACGGCTACGTCTCGGCCACCTAGTGGGTGCGCGAGCTCAAGGTGACCACGGTCGCCGCCGACCAGGGCTACTGGACCCCGGTCGGCTGGTCGGCCCAGTGTCCGATCAAGACCGGGTCGCGGATCGACGTGCCCCGCAAGCGCTCCGCCGCGGCCGGCTCGGTGGTCGTGGCCGGGGTGGCCTGGGACCAGCACACCGGCATCGCCAAGGTCGAGGTCGGCATCGACGGCGACTGGCGGGAGGCAGAGCTGGCCGAGGTCACCGGACCCGACACCTGGCGGCAGTGGCGCTACCGCTGGGACGCCACGCCGGGCAGCCACCAGGTCGCCGTCCGGGCGACCAACGCCGACGGGTCGACGCAGACCGCCGATCTCGCCGCGCCGGCGCCGGACGGGGCGACCGGCTGGCACACCATCACCGTCGACATCACCTGAGTCGCGTCCGCCGCCGTCCGAGGTCCCCTCGCTCGTCGGCGGCCGGGCTCAGCCGGCCGCCAGGATGGGCTTCACCTCCCGGCCGAGGAACTCGACCAGACCGAGCAGATCGGGCTCGTCCCGGGTCGGCTGCACCGCGATGGTGGTCACGCCCAGACCCGCGAGGCGGCGGAAGTCGGCCGCCACCTGCTCCGCGTCGCCGGCGGACCCGATGCCGGGGTCGGGCTCCTTGCCCCAGAACGGGATCTCCACGTCGACCCGCTGCCGCGCGCCCGGGCCGGTCGCCGTGAGCGGGGCGCAGACCATCGGCAGGGCCGGCGCGTCCGGAGCGTGTCGCTGCCGTGCGGCCGTGGCGATCGCGTACGCCGTGGCGATCTCGGCGTCGGTGCGGGCGGCGCTGAGCAGGTAGACGTCGGCCAGCTCGCCGGCCAGGGCAACCGACTTGGGCCCGTCGCCGCCGATGCCGAGCGCCGGTGGGTCGGCGGGCGGCCAGTCCAGGGCCACGGCGTCCAGCTGGACGTAGCGGCCGTCGACGCTGACCTCCTCCCCGGCCAGCAGGCGGCGGAGCGCGGTGGCGTACTCCCGCAGCAGCGTGAGCGGCGAGTCGACCCGAGCCCCCACCTGACCCATCCACGGCTGCACGCCGTGCCCGATGCCGGGCAGCAGCCGGCCTGGGAACAGCCGGGACAGGGTGGCGATCTCCATCGCGGTCAGGGCGACGTTGCGCAGCGGCACCGGCAGCAGACCGATGCCGACCCGGACGGTGTCGGTCCAGGCCAGGGCGGCGGAGGCCGCGGCCACCCCGCTCTGCTTGAAGCAGTCCTCCCACACCCACAGGTCGTCCAGCCCGCACTCCTGGGTGGCCTGGGCCAGGTCGCGGAGGTGCTCGGGCCGCAGGTACGGGACGTAGGTGATGCCGAGGCGCAGCTGGGAGGTGTCGGTCGTGTCGTTCATGGGCCCATCGTGGCCGGTGCCGCCGACACCCGCCAGACCAGGCCCAGCCCGTCGGTCAGCGGAGGTCGAGGCGCATCAGCCAGCGCGAGCGGCCGCCGCTGTGCGCGGTGGTCGGGGCCACCTTCGCGAACCCGGCCGCCTCGAACAGCTCCACCGACCCGACGTAGCCGGAGATGACGTCCACCCGGCCGCCCGCGGTCTCCACCGGATAGCCCTCCACCACCTCCGCCCCGTGGTCCCGGGCGTGGGCGACCGCCCCGGCCAGCAGGTGGTGGGCCAGACCGTGTCTGCGGTAGCCGGCCCGGACCACGAAGCAGACAGCGGGCCAGGCGTCGGCGTCGTCCAGGATCGGGATGGTGCGCGAGTTGAGCAACCGGCGGTAGCGACGGCGCGGTGCGATCGAGCACCAGCCGGCCACCACGTCGTCCACGTAGACGAGCACCCCCGGTCCGGGTTCCGTGGCGCACTCGTCCCGCAGGTAGCCGGGACGGTCGGCGTTGGGCACCCTGCTGTCCCGGTAGGACAGGCACCAGCAGCCGCCCGCGTCGGGGCGCTGGGTGCCCACGATCGTGGCCACGTCGTCGAACCGACCGTACGCGGGCCGCACCTCGATGGTCGGCGCGTGATCGGTCGGGAACCGCGGCCTGCTCGCCATCACCGCAGCGTACGGAGGACTCAGCCGCGCGCCGTCGCGAGGTGCGCCGCGGCGGCGGCCACCAGGTGCCCGACGTCGTGGGCGACGGTGACCAGGGTGAAGCCCTCAGCCTGCCGTTGCGCAGCGACCTGGCCGCTGGGGGTGTGGATGCCGGCGATGATCCCGGCGGCCGCACAGGCCTGTCGGATCCGCACCAGGGCGGCGGCGAGGGCGTCGTCCGCGGCGGGGTCGCCGGGGTAGGCGGCGCCGACCCCGAGGGCGAGGTCGGAGGGTCCGACGTAGATGCCGTCCAGACCGGGTGTGGCGGCGATCTCCTCCACCGCGGCCAGCCCGGCGGCGGTCTCGATCATGGCCAGCACCAGGACGGTCGCGTTCGCCTCGGCGGGAGCCGGCCCGATCCGCAGGTCGGACCGCAGGGGCCCGTACGAGCGGATCCCGGCCGGGGGGTAGCGGGCGGCGGCGACCGCGGCGGCCGCATCGGCCGCCGAGTCGACCAGGGGCACGATCACCCCGGCCGCGCCGGCGTCCAGGGCTCGGCCGATCGGCGTGGCGTTGTTGGCCTCCACCCGGACCAGACCGGCGGCCCCCGCGGATCCCGCGCCCTCGGGGCGGCCGCCGGTCGCGGCGTCGACGGCGATCAGCGCCGCGGTCTGCGCCCGGCCGTCGAGCTCACCGTGCTGGGCGTCGAGCACGACGTAGTCGAAGCCCGCCCCGGCCAGCCGCTCGGCCAGCAGGGGACTGGCCAGGGTCATCCAGTAGCCGATCACGGGTTGGTGACTCCGGGCGCGGGCGGCGAAGGCGGCGGCGGTCACGTGGTTCCTCCTGTGGGTGGACAGACCGGGTCCGGCGTCGCCGGGGACGCCATTCTCGCCGGGTGGGTGGTCGTCGTGCGAGGTGGCTCCACTAGCGTCGTGGGCAGTGGAACGGGGTCCGCGGTCCGACCCGCCGGTGGCGGGTGGGGGAGAAGCGACCATGGAGGTGCGTGGGTGACCACCACGATCATCGGCCCTGCCGAGGTGGCCGGGGCGATCGCCGCCGGCGAGATCCGTCCGATCTACATGAACCTGGTGGACCTGGCCACCGATCGTGTCCTCGCCTGCGAGGCGCTGGCCCGCTGGTACCGGCCGTCCGGTGCGGTGGTGCCGCCGGACGCGTTCATCCCGGTGGCGGAGTCGGCGGGGATCATCCGCGACCTCGATCTCGCCGTCGCCGGTCGGGCGCTGACCGACCTCGCCGCCTGGCACCGCACCGATCCGGAGCTGCGGGTGACGGTCAACCTGTCCGGGCACCACTTCGTCGACGACCACTCGATCGACCGGTTGGTGGGACTCGCCGACGCCGCGGGGGTCGAGCCGACCAGCGTGATCCTGGAGCTGACCGAGACGGTGCGGCCCGACGACGTCGACCGTGCCGTCGGGGTCGCCCGGCGGTTGCGGGACCTGGGGTTCTCGCTCTGGCTGGACGACTTCGGCTCCGGTTACGCCGGGCTGAGCGACCTGCTCCGGCTCCCGGTCGACGGGATCAAGATCGACCGGCCGTTCGCCGCCGGGTTGGGCACACCGACCGCGGACGCCGTGGTCGAGACGATGGCGGGGCTGGCCGATCGGCTCGGGCTGGCGGTCACCATCGAGGGGATCGAGGAGCGCCATCAGGCCGACCGCGCGTACGCCCTCGGCTGCCGGATCGGTCAGGGCTTCCTCTGGCCCCGGTAGCCCGCCAGCCCTCCTCGCCCGCCGCGGGCCCGAATCGGTTCCCGGCCTTGTCGTCAACCTCCTAGGTTGCTAGCATTCTAGAATGGTCGAGAAACCGCCGTCGAAGGTCCAGTTCAACGTCTACCTGCCGCCGGAGCTGGTGCGGTCCTTCAAGCACCGGGCCGTCGACGAGGGGCGCAGCCTGTCCGCGGTGGTCGAGACGGCCCTCACCGAGTACCTGTCCAGGAAGGGATCCCGATGACCCACGCGTACGTGATCTGGCCGCTCCGCTTCACCGCCGACCCGGCCGCCATGATCGACTTCTACACCCGGCTGGGACTGCACCAGTCCCTCAGCCACGAGGACGGCACCTTCGCGACGTTCGTCGGGCGGTCCGGGACCCTGGGTGTGCACGATGCGCGGACCGCCACGGGCGGTCCGGTGCCGAGCCACGCGGCGCTCAACCTGGCCACCGAGGACGTGGAGGCCGCCGCCGCCGAGCTCGTCGGGATCGGCCACGAGGTGCGGCTGTGGGACGAGACGTACGGCAAGCAGGGGGTGGTGCTCGCCCGCGACGGTCGGGCGATCGGTCTCAACCAGGAGCGGCAGGACGACCTCTACGGGGGCTACCGCGAGCACCTCGACGCGGGTGTCCCGCTGCTCGACGTGGTGGCCGTCTGCCCGCACCCGGACCTGCGCGCCGAGGCGGTGTGGTTCGCCTCGTTCGGGTTCGTCGCCCCCTCCTATGACGACCCCTGGTGGATCGGGATGCGGGCCGGCGCACGTTCCGGGGTGCTGGGCGTGCACGGTGGGCCGATCGAGACCCGCACCGCGCGGCCGGCAGACGACCTGCTGGGCCCCGCGTACGAGGTGCGGATCGGGTTCGAGACCTCCGAACCCCTGCCCGAGCTGGACGAACGCCTGCGGGCGGCCGGTCTGGAGCCGACCCTGATCACCGACGAACCGGCACCGCGGATCCTCCTCACCGACCCGGACGGCGACGAGGTGCAGATCCACCCGACGGCCTGACCGACGGGGCGGTGTTGCCGGCCCGCCGACCGGCGAGGATCGTGGCCGCATGGCTCTCGACCTGCACGAGCAGTGGTTCCACGGTCTGGCACAGCTGCGCTGCAGCCCGACCGCCAAGCGGCTCCGGGCGAGCCGGCACGGCCGGGTCCTGGTCGACACGACCGACGCC
Organism: Microlunatus sp.; assembly: GCA_048594465.1. Classification (GTDB taxonomy): domain Bacteria; phylum Actinomycetota; class Actinomycetes; order Propionibacteriales; family Propionibacteriaceae; genus Microlunatus. Next base: position 10,850 of record JBMDXL010000101.1, read on the forward strand.
TGGCTGGTCTGGGAGCCCCGTCGCGTCGTCCCCGAGTACGCGGTGCTCCCGGCGGCCTTCGCGGACGGTGGGGCCGAGCTGGGCGACCTGCCGGGCCGCGCCGTCCCCGACGACCTCCCCCCCGTCCTGGGACCGGCCCACTTCGAGCGACACACCTGTCCCGGCACCCCCGTGGCGCTCCGGGACGACGGCGCCGCCGCCCTGGTCGAGATCGGCTTCCGGCCGGACGACCCGGATCTCGGCAGTCGGGTCGTTCTCGACTTCTCCCGGTTCGACTGGCTCGAGGAGGACCAGTCGGTGACGGGCCACGCCCACGACCCGTACAAGCGGATCGACGTGCTCCGCAGCCACCGGCACGTCGTCGTCTCGCTCGTCGACGGGACCGTGGCGGCCGACACCCGCGCCGCGCTGGCGGTCCACGAGACCGCTCTCCCCACCCGCTGGTACGTGCCGGTGGCCGACATCGCGATGGACCGTCTGGTCCCGTCGCCGACCCGCACGGTGTGCGCCTACAAGGGCGAGGCGAGCTACCTCGCCGCCCGGGCCGGCGGGGACGATCTCGCCTGGTTCTACCCGGACCCGCTGGACGACGCCGTGCGGTTGCGCGACCACGTCGCCTTCTGGTCCGAGCGCTGCTCCGTCACCGTGGACGGTGAGCCGGTCGGCGGCGTTCAGCCCGAGGCCGAGCGGCCCGCCGCGGGCAGTCTCTGAGCCCTCCCGGGCAGGCAGTCTCTGAGCCCTGGAAGTAACCCGCGAGACCCGCGATGAGTTCCGCGGCGGTCGTCTTCCCCGGCTTCCTTGACGACCCGGCCGGGTTCGCCGCTGCGGACCGGGCGGTCCGGACCGAGGCGTGGTCCAGCCGAGGCGGACCCTCTGGCCACCCCGTCGCGCCATCGGCCA
>JBMDXL010000102.1:0-1584 GCA_048594465.1 Microlunatus sp.
CTCGAGGTCGGCCGCGGCCAGGTGGTCGGCCACGGTCGCGTCGGGAGCGGACGCGGCGGCCAGCACGGCCTGCGGGTCCAGAGCCGACGCCCGGGCCAGCAGACCCGCCTGGGCCTTGCCGGCCTTGGCCTCCGCGTCCCCAGGATCGGCCTGCAGCAGCAGATCGAACTCGGCTTCCGCAGCGGCGAAGTCGCCCTGCTCGAGAGCAGCGTCGGCGGCGGCGAACCGCGGGTCCGGACCGGCCTCCTCCTCGGGGTTGTCGCCCACGGGAGCACCGCCGACGGGGTCGGCCCGACCGACGATCCCGTTGCTGACCGCAGCCTTGAGCACCGACTCCACGGCCGCCACGACCTGCTCACGCGGCACGACGCCCTGGAACAGCGGAGCCAGCTGGCCACCGATCAGGGCGATCACGGTGGGCACCGCCTGCAGCTGCAGGGCCTGCACGATGCCGGGGGCGGCGTCCACGTTCAGCCGACCCAGCAGGAACTTGCCGCCGTTCTCCTGCGCGACGGCGGCCAGGTCGTCGGACAGCTGCTGCCCGGTGGCCACCCGCGGCGAGTAGAACTCCACGATCACGGGGTGCTTCATGGACGCCCGGATGGCGGTCGCCTCGAAGGTCTCCTCGGTCAGCTGGACCACGTACGACCCGGCTGCCCCGCCTCCCGCTCCCCCAGCCGGTCGGCCGGAGCCCGCCGACGGCGGCGGCTGCTTGGCCTTCTGTGCGAGCTGGGAGAGATCGACGGCACCGTGGCGGCTGAAGCTGGACGTACTCATGGGCGCCATCCTCCCAAACGAAGCACGCGCCTTCCAACGCGGCGAAGCCGGCACCGCCCGTCGCAGCGGTCCGGGCCGGTGACACCGGCGGACGGCACATGGGCAGAATGACCCCATGGCTCATCCCCGCGCCGGCCAAACGGCCCTCCCCGAAGACCTGATCGACGTCGACGCCGTGCTGGGCGCCTACTACGACCTGGTGCCCGATCCGAGCAACCCGGACCAGCAGGTCGTGTTCGGCACCTCCGGTCACCGTGGCTCCAGCCTGGACACCGCGTTCAACGAGAACCACATCGCCGCCACCACGCAGGCGATCGTGGAGTACCGCGCGGCCCAGGGCGTCACCGGTCCCCTCTACATCGGCAAGGACACCCACGCGCTGTCCCTGCCGGCCTGGAAGACCGCGATCGAGGTCCTCGTGGCCAACGGCGTCAGCGTGCGCAGCGAGGCCGAGGAGGACTACACCCCGACCCCCGCGGTCTCCCGGGCCATCGTGGTGCACAACGCCACGAAGGGCAGCAACGACCCCGAGGCCGACGGCATCGTGGTCACCCCCTCGCACAACCCGCCCCGCGACGGCGGCTTCAAGTACAACCCACCGCACGGTGGACCGGCCGACTCCGACGCCACCTCCTGGATCGCCGGCCGGGCCAACGAGCTGCTCGGCGACATGTCGGCCGTCCAGCGGATCCCCTTCGAGCGCGCGTACGGCGACGTCACCCGCTTCGACTACCTCGGCGCCTACTGCGAGGACCTGGTCAACGCGCTGAACCTGAACGCGATCCGCGAGGCCGGGCTGCACATCGG
>JBMDXL010000103.1:0-3822 GCA_048594465.1 Microlunatus sp.
CCGTACCTGCTGCAGTCCTCCGGCAAGGCCGAGGAGCGCCTGGCCCGCGACGACCGCCGCTCGCGCCGCCGGCGCTCGTACCTCGGCAGCTAGGTTCTCCGGCCAGTCGGAGGATGGGACCTCGACAAGGAGTTCCGGGCACGCGTGCGGGCCCTGAACCGTGTCCGTACCTTCTTCTCGATCAGGCAGGCAGCCCGCACCAGCCCTCCGGCTCGTCCAGAGTCCAGGTGTCGCGTCTCCGGTCCCTGGTCCTCCCCTCGGCGAGGGCGCTGCGCAGGCGGTGGGCCAGCAGGGTCCGGTGTCGCGTCAGATCCAGCTTGTCCACCCGGACCACGATCAGCCCGGCCCGCTCCAGGCGCTCCTCGCGGATGTTGTCCTCGCGGTGCTGGTGACGGTCGCGGTGCCCGCCGGACCGCTCTGCCCGCCAGCTCGCCCCGTCGTACTCGAGGGCCAGCCCGGCGTCGGTGTCGAGCAGGTCGGGGATGCCGAGCAACCGCCCGCTGCGGTCGAAGACCGCCCGGTTGGGCTGCAGTCCGACCAGGCCGACCTCGAACGTGGCGAACATCCTGAGTCTCGACTCCCAGGTGCTGCCGACGCCGGCTCTTGCCAGCGCGACCGCTGTCCGAACCTGGACGATCCCGCGTCGGGTCGGGGCGGCGGCGATGCTGCGGTCGAGCGCTGGCCGCGTGACGAGGCGGGCGGCCAGGAACGCATCCACCGCCACCACCGCCTCGGTCACGTCGGGAGCCCACCTGGCCAGGTCGAAGACGGTTCGCCAGAGCGTCGTCACCGGGATCTCGTGGACGGTCTCTCCCCTCGGCGGTCGAGCACTCTGCCGGTACGCGAGCGCCGGCGTGCTCCGACGACGCGATCCGGGCGGCAACAGGATCGGCACGGGCAGCGGGGCGAGGGTGACCGGATCGCGACCGTCGAGCGCGTCGACACCGTGGACGTACGCCGCGGCCCACCCGCCCAGCAGCGCGCCGGGTGGCAGGACGGCTGCGGCATCGAGAACGCGCTGGGCCGAGGTCGGGGGCGCGGGCGGCGCGGCCGGTGACAGAGGGGCGCGCCGGTGGTGACCCCGGCTGCTGCGCTCGTACGCGGTGCCGGCGATCGCCCGGCGACTCACCCCCCGATCCCGCAGCTCCTGTCGGGATCGAGGCGTCCGGGCCAGACTCATCTCGTCCTCGAACCTGCTCACGCCCGGAGGGTCGCACGGGTCGAAGACCGCTGAGGCGTCGTCCACAGCACCATCGAGAAGGAGGTTCGGGCACAGATCAGTGGGCGAGAGCGTGCCCGGACCTCCTTCTCGGCGGTGTCTGAGTGCGTACGGTGGCGGGATGACCACGCACCTGCAGGAGTCCGACGGCGCCGTGGTCGAGGTCGGTCCGGTCGCGCACGGCGGCCACTGCGTGGCCCGGCTGGACGGACGGGTGGTGTTCGTCCGGCACGCGCTGCCGGGCGAGCGGGTTCGGCTCGCCGTGACTGACACGACCCACGACAGCTTCTGGCGGGCCGACGCGGTCGAGGTGCTCGAGCCGAGCCCGGACCGGGTGGAGGCCCCCTGCCCGGCGGCCGGTCCGGGTCGCTGCGGGGGCTGCGACTTCCAGCACGCGAGCCTGGACGGACAGCGCCGGCTGAAGACCGCCGTGCTGGCCGAGCAGCTGCACCGGCTGGCCGACCTGGACTGGGACGGCGAGGTCGAGCTGGTGCTCACCGCCGGCACCGAGGACGGGCTGCACTGGCGGACCCGGATGCGCTACCAGGTGGACGACGAGGGGCGGGTCGGTCTGCGCCGGCACCGCAGCCACGAGATCCAGCCGCTTCCTGCCGGCGGCTGCCGGATCGCCCACCCCGACGCCCTCACCCGCACCGAGGGCGAGACCGGCCCGGAGTCCGAGGTCGTGGAGCACGCGGCCGGCCGGGACTGGCGGCTGGCGGCCGACGGCTTCTGGCAGGTCCACCCGGGCGCTGCCGACACCCTGGTGGACGCGGTGTTCACCGGCCTCGACCCGAAGCCGGGGGAGCGGGCCTTCGACCTCTACTGCGGGGTCGGGCTGTTCACCGGCGCGCTGGTCGACGCCGGCGTACGGGCGTGGGGCGTGGAGTGGGACCGCCGGGCGATCACGTACGCGCGCGGCAACGTGCCGAACGCGAAGTTCACCGCCGGGAAGGTCGAGCGGGTGCTGCGGACGCTGCCGAAGCGCACCGACCTCGTGGTCCTGGACCCGCCGCGGACCGGAGCCGGCAAGGACGTCGTCGACGCGGTGGTGGCCCGCCGCCCGCGCGCGATCGCTTACGTGGCCTGCGACCCGGCCGCCCTGGCCCGGGACCTGGCCCGCGCCGCCCGCGGCGGCTACCGGCCCACGAGCATCCGGGCCTTCGACCTGTTCCCGATGACCCACCACCTCGAGGCGGTCGCCGTCCTCGAGCCCGCCGGCCGGAGCTGAGCCCGGGTGCCTGTCGTCGAGGCGCAGCGGGTCGTCCCGGTCGACCCCGCCACCGCGTTCGCCGTCTCCCAGACCAGCGGCGCGATCCGGCTGCGCTGGGATCGGTTCATCACCGCTCAGCGTCACCTGGACGGCGCGACGGTGCCGGCGAAGGGGGTGCGCACGCTGACCCGGCAGCGGTTCGGCCTGCGGATGGTCAGTCGGTACGTGTCGTTCCGCCCGCCCACCTCCGTCGGCTTCACGATGGAGTCGGGTCCCTGGTTCTTCGCCTCGATGGGCGGTGGCTGGCGGTTCGCCCCGGCGCCGGACCGCCCCGATCACACCCTGGCGACCTGGCGCTACAACTTCACCTGCCGTCCTCGCTGGCTGGCGCCGGTGGCCGAGCGGATCGGCACCGTGCTGCTGCAGCGCGAGATCGACCGACGGATCGACGGCTTCGTGGCCGGCTGCGCCGATCCCGTGGTGCTGGCCGCCTGCCGTCCTCGCTAGAGTGCGACCAGCAGGACCCGCGTGATATCTTGACGTCAAGATACTTTTCCATCGACCCCCATGGAGACGCAATGAGTGTCAACAGCTTCGGTGCCCAGTCCACCCTCGAGGTCGGTGACGCGTCGTACGAGATCTTCCGGCTGGACGCCGTCGAGGGGCAGGAGACGCTGCCGTACAGCCTGAAGATCCTGCTGGAGAACCTTCTTCGGACCGAGGACGGCGCGAACATCACCGCCGACGACATCCGCGCCCTGGCCGGGTGGGACCCGAGCTCGGAGCCCAACAAGGAGATCCAGTTCACCCCGGCCCGGGTGATCATGCAGGACTTCACCGGCGTGCCCTGCGTGGTCGACCTGGCCACCATGCGCGAGGCCATGGCCGACATGGGCGGCGACCCGAGCAAGATCAACCCGCTGGCCCCGGCCGAGATGGTCATCGACCACTCTGTCATCGCCGACGTGTTCGGCACCGCCGACGCGTTCGTGAAGAACGTCGAGATCGAGTACGGCCGCAACCGCGAGCGCTACCAGTTCCTCCGCTGGGGTCAGACGGCGTTCGACGACTTCAAGGTCGTCCCCCCCGGCACCGGCATCGTCCACCAGGTCAACATCGAGCACCTGGCCCGGGTGATCTTCCCCCGGGACATCGACGGCGTCACCTACGCCTACCCCGACACCTGCGTGGGCACCGACTCCCACACCACCATGGTCAACGGGCTCGGCGTGGTGGGCTGGGGCGTCGGCGGCATCGAGGCCGAGGCGGCCATGCTCGGTCAGCCCGTCTCGATGCTCATCCCGCGGGTGGTCGGCTTCAAGCTGTCCGGTGCGCTGCCCGAGGGCGCGACCGCCACCGACCTGGTGCTGACCATCACCGAGATGCTGCG
>JBMDXL010000104.1:0-8378 GCA_048594465.1 Microlunatus sp.
GCAGCCGAAGTCGAGCCGGGCCGACATCCGCACCGCGGTGGTGGCGTTGGTCGACCAGACCGAGGACGCCAGCGCGTACTCGCTGTCGTTGGCCTTGGCCACCGCGTCGTCCTCGTCGGTGAACTTCTGCACCGTGATCACCGGACCGAAGACCTCGGTCTGGATCAGCTCGTCGGACTGGTTCAGGTCCGCGATCACCGTGGGGGCGTAGAAGTAGCCCCGGTCGCCGACCCGCTGCCCGCCCGCCACGACCCGGGCGTGGTCGGGGGCGCGCTCGACCAGCCCGGCCACGTGACCCAGCTGGGTGGCGTTGTTGATCGGCCCGTAGAGCAGGTCATCGTCGTCGGGGTCGAAACCGGTCCGGGTGCCCTCCGCGGCCTTGGCCAGCTCGGCCACGAACTCGTCGTACACCCCGGCCTGGCACAGCACCCGGGTGGCGGCGGTGCAGTCCTGTCCGCCGTTGAAGAAGCCGCCGACCGAGATCCCCTCGACCGCGGCGGCCAGGTCGGCGTCGTCGAACACGACCACGGGCGCCTTGCCGCCGAGCTCCAGGTGCGCGACCTTGAGGTCGGCCGCGGCGGCGGTGGCCACCGCGATGCCGGCCCGGGTGGAGCCGGTGATGGAGACCATCTGCGGGATCTTGTGCCGGGTCAGGGCGGCACCCGTGTCGCGGTCACCGCAGACCAGGTTCGCCACCCCGGCCGGGAAGATGTCCTGCATCTTCTTCACCATCCACACCGACGACGCGGGGGTGGTGTCGGACGGCTTGAGGACGACGGTGTTGCCGGCGGCCAGCGCCGGGGCGAACTTCCAGACCGCCATCATCATCGGGTAGTTCCACGGGGCGACCTGGGCCACCGGTCCGCGGGGCTCGCGCCGCACGTAGGAGGTGAAGCCACGCATGTACTCCCCGCCGGACTTGCCCTCCAGCACCCGGGCCGCGCCGGCGAAGAAGCGGATCTGGTCGACCATCGGCGGGATCTCCTCCGACATGGTCAGCCCGAAGGGCTTGCCCGTGTTCTCGCACTCGATCCGGGCCAGCTCGTCGGCGTTGTCCTCGATCACGTCGGCCAGCTTCAGCAGGTACTTCTGCCGCTCGGCCGGGGTCGACCACCGGTACGTCTCGAACGCCCGCCCGGCCGCCTGGAACGCCTGGTCGACATCGGCCTCACCCGAGTTGGGTGAGGTGGCGTAGACCTCCCCGGTGGAGGGGTTGATCACGTCCAGCACGTCGCCGGAGGCCGCCGGCCGCTCCTCCCCGTCGATGATGTTGGTCAGGACCTGCTTCTCGGACGCATCTGGTGACATGGACCGTTCCCTCACTCGTGGTGGCAGCTGGATTCCGGGGTGCAGTGGGCGCTGGTCGTGGCCGGGGCGTCCAACGACGGGTTCGCGTCGAAGAAGCCGAACGGCTTGAGCCAGAACGAGATGGTGTCGGCCGGCATGATCGGCCAGTCCTCCACCCGGGTGATGTGGTGGATGCCGAAGACGTACCAGAGGACGACGTCGGTGGACTCCAGCGGCGCGTCGTCGGCGATCCACCGGCGGATGCCCTGGGCGTGGGGCTCGGCGCCGGCGGTCAGGTCGGACTCCGACTGCGTCGGGTAGTCCCCGGCGGGCCAGCGCACCTTGTCGTCCTGGGCGGTCACCCACAGCGTGTGGCCGATCACCGACGCGCGCTGGAAGACGGGCGAGGACTCGTCGATCAGGGCGGGGATCGCGGCGCCGGGCACGATCTTGTACGCGGTGTTGGTGCCGTGCCGGTTCTTCTTGGTCGGGTTCATCACCTTCCAGGCGCGCTGCGTCTCCCACTTGTAGTCGCGACCGGACTGACTCTCCGACGTGATGGTGGTGGCCTGCGTGGTGAGCGCCAGACCGTACGGGTTGGTGTCGTCGATCGGGGCGGCGACCGAGTCGACCTCGACCACGGTGTTCTCCTCGCCGTCCACGTCGAGATCGAGCTTGGCCACCAGGAAGTGCTGGTGGTACGGCGCGTACGTCCGCGCGTCCACGGTGGTGCCCCACGGTGAGGAGTCCCCGTCGGCCGCCATCGGGGTGGTGACCATCAGACCGGTCGCCCGCACCTCGCACTCGATGTTGCCGTCGGCGTAGAAGCGCCAGTAGATCAGGTACTCGTAGTTGGCCACGGTGGCGTGCGCGGAGACGACCATCCGGCGCATCCGTCGGACCTGGGCGCCGGTCTCGGGGTCGACGTGCTTCCACAGCACGGCGTTGTCCTCCTCGTGCAGGCAGATGGCCTGCTTGATCACCTGCGGCTCGCCTGCGGAGTCGGGCACCACGGCGTCGGCGTAGACGATCTCGCCGAGGCAGTCGCAGCCCAGCTCCAGCGAGGTCGTCATGTAGCCCAGACCCCACTCGCCGATGTCGAAGGCGGTGCGGCGGTAGTGGTCGTAGCCGGAGTCGCGGTAGGGCACGACCATCTCGGCGAACGACATCCGGTAGGCGACGTCGCGCTTCTCGCCGGTGAACGGGTCGTCGAAGGCGACCTGGTGGATCACCGGACCCTCGCGGTAGTTGAAGCCCAGCCGCATCGTCCAGTTCTGCCAGCGCAGCTCGTTGCCGTCCAGGCTGAACGAGACGCCCTCGGGCTGGGTGATCTCCAGCGGCTTGACGTCGGAACGCTCGGGCACACCGGTGACGGCCGGGTCGTACTCGCCCCGCACCTCGGGCAGCCCGTGATCGTGGTGGTCCTCGATCTCGAGCACCTCGTTGGTGTTCATGTCGACGATGATCTTGAGACCCGACACCGGGTGCGCGTACGGGTTGCCGGTGGGAGTGGCGCGCAACCAGATGTCGCACCAGCCGAGGCGGCGGTCCCGCCACTGCTCGGGCATCACCTGCTTGCCGTAGGTCCACACGTCGAACAGGACCAGGGACAGGTCGGTGATGCCGCGGCCGGCCAGGACGGCCTTGACGTCGGCGTGCTCGTGCAGCACGTGGTCGATGTCGTGGTACTCGTCGACGGTGAAGTTGGGGCAGACCCCGGGCACGTGGGTCCACGACTCGACCCGGTCGCCGGTCAGGTCGACCACGGCCTCGTAGACGTCGTTGGTGGCCTTCTCCCACAGCACCGACAGCGAACGGCGGGTGACCGGGTCGCCGGTGGACCACGCCTTGACCTCGGCCTTGGCCGGCTCGGCGAGCTCGATCGAGGCGAACCGCCAGGCCTGCGACACACCCTGGTCTCGACGCAGGATGGCCGCGGTGCTGCGGAACTCGTCCTCCGAGAGCGGATCGAGCGGGTGTGCGGACATGTCTGAGCGCCTCCTCAACGGCTGAGAGTAGGGCTCATCGTGTCAACGGCCGTCTCGGGGGTCAATGGGCCGGGGTGCCCGTGATCATGCCTGTCAGGCTTACCCCGCCGCCGCAGCGACCCCCGGGGCCCGCGGCCGGGTCGGGCCACCCGCGGGTCAGGCGCCGCCGACGTCGACGCTGATCGCGTCGAAGGCCGCCACCGTCGAGAACAGCTTCAAGGCGTTCTGCGGAGTGGGCCAGCTGGAGAGCTTGACCGCGACCACGCCCGCCCGGCGGTTCACGTAGATCATCTGGCCGTGGATCCCCAGGCAGAGCAGGACGGGCCGGCGGGCGTCGGGGATCCAGAACTGGTTGCGGTAGAGGCCGCCGGGCATCCGGTTGTCGCCGGGGGAGTCGGCGAACGCCTGGACCGAGTCCGGTCCGCCGGTGAAGCTGTCCTCGATCCACCAGGACGGCACCACCTGCTCCCCGGTCAACGACGTGCCGTGCCGCAAGATCATCAGACCGAACCGGGCCAGATCGCCCAGGGTGGCCGACATGCCCCCGTCGAACATGCCGCTGCCGGCGGAGTCGACGCCGATGTTGGCGTCGAACTCGGCGCCGATCCGCGACCACACCAGCTCCGACGCCACGTCCACGAACCGACGACCGGTGGCTCCCTCGATCACCCAGCCGAGCACGTCGGACTCGCAGCTGCGGTAGTCGAACGGACCGCCGTGCGGTCCGTCCTGGGTCAGGCTCACCAGGAAGTCGCGCAGGGTGCCGGGCACGTCGGGAGTCAGCTTCGGGGCCCAGCCGAACGCCTGCTCGAGGACGCGCACCTCCGCCATCGGATCCAGGTAGTCCTCGGAGAAGCGGATGCCGGACCGCATGTCCAGCACGTGGCGCACGGTGGCGCCGGCGTAGCCGGACTCGAGCAGGGCGGGGACGTAGTGGGTGACCGGGGCCTCGGTGTCGATGACGCCCTGGCCGACCCGGGCGCCGACGGTGATCCCGACCACCGACTTGGTCACCGACATCATCAGGTGCAGCGTCGACGGGCTCATCTCGCCCGAATAGCGCTCCACCAGGACCTGGGCGCCGTAGGCCGGGTCGTCACGGAGCACCAGCCAGCCGTCGGTGTCGGTGCCGGCCATCACGCTGTGCACCGAGCCGGTCTCGCCGTCGTGGGTGGTCACCGGCAGCGCGTCCGGCTCGTACCCGATGCGCGGCAGGCCGGGTGCGTGCGCGGTGCCCCGGGAGATCGCGGCGGTCGGGAAGATCTCGGCCATGTGCTGGAAGGTCCAGTTGAGCTGCCCGGCCGACTGCCAGTTGTCCAGGGTGACCGGGAAGGGCGGGCGCCCCGACCCTGATCCGATCATCGACCTGCTCCTGGTTGCCGGGGACTCACGAGGGCAGAGGTTACCGCCGATGCCCCGCGGTTGGTGTCACAGGCGTGGTCCACGATGGTGAGATGGACCTCACGCGGGAGCAGGTGATCGGCCACCGGATCGCGGCCCAGCAGCTGGACCGTCCGGTCGCGAAGGGCCGAGCGGTGACGGACGCGGCGGTCCTCGATCTCGGTGTCCAGGACACCGGGCGCGACGGAGCGAGCTGGGCCCTGGCCAACCGGGGCGTGCCGCTGGGCTCGCCGGCCGAGCTGACTGCCGCCGACGACCTGGCCCTGGTCTGGAGCCTGCGGGTCTCACCGCACGTCTACCGCCGGACGGAGCTGGTCGACGTGATGACCGCCGTCTCGCCCTTCGACGAGGGCGACGCCGGCAAGAGGCTGGCGGGGGCGGCACGTCCGGTGGCGGCGATCGGGGTGGGGGTGCGGGAGGCGATCGCGGTGGTGGCCCGGGCCCAGCGCGCCCTGGTGTCGGAGCCGATGGTCAAGGGCGAGCTCTCGACCCGCCTCACCGAGCACCTGCCGGAGGCGTACGGCACCTGGTGCCGGGGGTGCGGAGCCACCCACGTCCCGGAGTCGCTGTTCCGGCTGGCCGCCCTCTTCGGCGGCCTGGAGCTCGAACGGGGCAGCTCGCCTCCGGTGCTCCGCCGGATCGCGGACTGGCCGCGGCGTCCGGCCGGGACCGCCACCGATCCCGACGCCGCTCCGGGGCACCTGCAGGTGGTCCGTGGCTGCCTGCGGCTCCTGGGTCCGACCACCCCCGCCGACGTGGCGGGCTTCCTGGACACCACCACGGCGGTGATCAAGGAGCACTGGCCCGAGGACGCGGTCGAGGTCCGGGTGGACGGCAAGCGGGCGTGGCTGCTGGGGGAGCCGCTGGAGCCGCGGCCGGTCGTCCGGTTGCTCGGCCCCTACGACCTGCTGGTCCAGGGCAGGGACCGCGAGCTGCTGGTCCCCGACGCGGCCCACCGCAAGCAGCTCTGGCCGACCCTCGGCCGCCCCGGTCCGCTGCTGGCGGACGGGGAGATCGTGGGTTGGTGGCGGCCGCAGACCAAGGGCGGGAAGCTGGAGCTGGAGGTGGAGCGCTGGCGGGCCCGGGCGGTGACCAAGGAGGCGATCGGGGAGCAGGCGGAGCGGCTGGCCGCCCACCGCGGGCTGACCCTGAAGTCGATCAGCTCTCTCAGCTGACCCCTTCCCAGACGATCTGGCCGGGGGTCTTGTCGGTGCGCAGACCCTTCCACACCGGGTGCCGGAGTCGGCCGGGTCCGGTCAGCTCGGTGTAGGTCACCTCGCCGACCAGGGTCGGCTCCACCCAGTGCGCGTCGCGCGCGTCCTCCCGGGGGACGTCGGCGAAGGGGCTGGTCGCCCGGCCGAGCCCGGCCAGCAGACGGTCCATGTCGTCGAGTGCCCGGCCGCTGAACCCCGAACCGACGCGTCCCAGATAGCGCAGGCCGTCCTCCTCGGGCACGCCGACGAGCAGTGAGCCCATCGAGCCGTCCCGGCGACCCTGGCCGGGACGCCACCCGCCGACCACCACCTCCTGGCTGGCCAGCAGCTTGATCTTGCGCCAGGTGTGCGCTCGCCGACCGGGCTGGTAGACCGAGCCGTGCCGCTTCGCCACGACGCCCTCCAGCTGCAGCGCCCGGCTGGTGGCCAGGGCCGCGTCCAGGTCCCCGTCGAACACCGGCGGCACCTGCACGCGCCCGCCCACCGGGACGGGGATGAGGGCCTCCAGCGCCTCCCGCCGGGACTCGTACGGTTCGCGGACCAGCGAGCGCCCGTCCTGCTCCAGCAGGTCGAACACCATCAGCTGGGCCGGCCAGGTGGCCGCGGCGCGGGCGATGTCGCCGGGGCGGGTCAGGTTGATCCGGTTCTGCAGCAGACCGAAGGTGGGTCGTCCGTTCTCGTCGGTGACCACGATCTCGGCGTCCAGCACCGCGGTCCCCGCCGACACCCCGGCCAGCGCGGTGACCAGGTCGGGATAGGCGGCGGTGTCGTCCCGGCCGCTGCGACTGACCAACCGGACCTGCCCACCGGCGAGGTAGACGACGGCGCGGATCCCGTCCCACTTCATCTCGTACGCGTACTCGTCCTGGGTGCCGGCGATCTCGTCCGGGGTGGCCGGGGTGGCGAGCATGGGTGGCACCTCGTCGGGGAAGGCGACCTGCCGTCCCCCGTACGCCGGCTTCTCCGTCATCAGGTGGATCAGCCAGTTCTTCTCCGGCCGGCCGCCGCCGCTGCCGGTGTGGATCAGGGCGTACGACCGCGGCTGCCCGCCGAGACCGCCGGTCGGCTGACCGTGCAGGGTGACGATGACCTCCCGGCCGTCGCGCCACTTGTGCAGCTCGTACGTGCCGGAGTCCCAGATGGCCACGTCGCCGCCGCCGTACTCGCCCCGGGGGATGGCGCCGGCGAAGGTGGCGTACTCGAGGGGGTGGTCCTCGGTCTGGACGGCCAGGCGGTTGTCCCCGGTGTCGGTCGGCGGACCCTTGGGGACGGCCCAGCTGACCAGGACGCCGTCGTGCTCGAGGCGGAAGTCGTAGTGCAGCCGTCGGGCGTGGTGCTCCTGGATGACGAAGGTGTCGCCGGGTCCCCCCGACGGGGGTGTGGCCGGCACCGGCTCGGGGGTCCTGGCCGGATCGCGCATGCTCCGGTAGGTGGTCAGTCGGTCCGCCCCGGTGGTGGAGACCCCGCCCGCGGCCACGGGACCCGCCGTCCCGGCCGGTCCAGCCATCGCGGCCAGCGGGTCCGGATCGTCGGCGATCCGGCGCAGCACCTCGGCGTACTCGAGCTGGCCGAGCGCGGGGTCGGCCAGCTCCGCCCAGGTCCGGGGCGCGGCGACGGTCGGCCGCAGCCGACCACGCAGCGAGTACGGCGACACGGTCGTCTTGGCGCCGTTGTTCTGGCTCCAGTCCAGGAAGACCTTGCCCGTACGTACGGACCGCTTCATGGTGGCGGTGACGAGGTCGGGGTGATCGGCCTCCAGTGCCCGGGCGAGCTCGCGGGCCACCTCGGTGGCCTGCTCGGAGTCGAGGCTGCCGTCGAGGGGGGCGGACAGGTGGAGGCCCTTGCTGCCGCTGGTCACCGGGACCGGGGCGTGGCCGATGTCGGTGAGGATCTCCTGCGCCCAGCGGGCCACCTCGGCGCACTCGGCCAGTCCGACGCCCTCGCCGGGGTCGAGGTCGAGAACCAGACGGTCGGGGTGCTGCGGTCGCCCGTCGGCGCCGAACCGCCACTGGGGGACGTGGAGCTCGAGGGCGGCGAGCTGCGCCAGCCAGGTGAGGGTGGCGACACCGTCCGCCACCGGGTAGGCGTTGTCGTGATCACGGTGCGCGATCGTGAACCGGGTGACCCAGTCGGGGGTCCCCTTGGCCAGGTCCTTGTTGAAGAACACCGTGGGTTCGTGGCTGCCGTCGCCGACCCCGTCCGGCCAGCGCTTGCGGGTCGCCGGGCGCCCCGCCAGGTGCGGCAGCAGGACGGGGGCGATCCCGGCGTAGTAGCCGATCACGTCGGCCTTGGTGGTGCGGGTGGCGGTGTAGAGCACCTTGTCCAGGTTGGTCAGCCTGTGCACGTGACCGTCGACGGTCACGCTCTGCTCGCTGCCCGCGGAGGCCATGGGCCGACCCTAGATCACGACCGGGCGGGGGAGTCGTCGTCGGCGGCGAGAGCGGTCTCGATCATCGTCAGCTGGTTGGCCAGCACGTGCGGCACGAAC
>JBMDXL010000105.1:0-3148 GCA_048594465.1 Microlunatus sp.
GGGCCGCCAGCAGACCGGTCATCGCCTCGAGGATCTGGCGGTGGGTCATGGGCGAGGCCTCGGCGGCGCGGCGGGGTGCGACGGTGGCGGACACGGTGGGATCTCCTGCGACTTCTGCCGGACGACGGGTCGGGCGGCGGGCGGTGTCGGTGAAGCATCGTTGCTTGCTTCATACAACTATACGAATGTCAGATGCATAGCGCAACTAACTACACACGTGATGCATTCCACAGTCCGCCTGCCGCTGGTCACGAGGCGGGTCGGACGGCCGACAACTGCTACCCTCGTCGCGGTCAAAGCCACCCTTTAAGACCTGTCCAGTGAGGCAGGAAAGGACGGTCATGCACTCTGCTGGTTCTCCCACGCCCGCGACCCGGTCGCAGGTCCCCGAGGCGATCCTCGTACTCGAAGACGGGAGGACCTTCCGCGGACGCGCCTTCGGCGCTATCGGGGAGACCGTCGGTGAGGCGGTGTTCGCCACCGCCATGTCGGGTTACCAGGAGACGCTCACCGACCCGTCGTACGCGCGTCAGGTGGTCGTGGCCACCGCGCCGCACATCGGCAACACCGGCTGGAACGACGAGGACGACGAGTCCGGTCGGATCTGGGTGGCCGGGTACGTGATCCGCGACGCCGCCCGGATCCCCTCGAGCTGGCGCTCCCGCCGCACCCTGGCCGACGAGCTGGCCGCCCAGGGGATCGTGGGCATGTCCGACGTCGACACCCGCGCCCTGACCCGCCACCTGCGCGAGCGGGGCGCCATGCGCGTCGGGGTGTCGAGCACGGAGACCGACCCGGCTGCCCTGCTGGCCCGGGTGCTGGAGCAGCCCGCCATGGCCGGCGCCCACCTGGCCGACGACGTCAGCACCGCGGAGGCGTACGTCATCGCGGCCCAGGGGGAGAAGCGGCAGACCGTGGTCGCGCTGGACCTGGGCATCAAGTCGATGACACCCCACCGGATGGCGGAGCGGGGGATCGAGGTCCACGTGCTCCCCTCCACCGCGACGTTCGCCGAGGTGGCCGCACTGCGACCCGACGGTGTCTTCTTCTCCAACGGTCCGGGCGACCCGGAGGCCACCGAGGGACCGGTGGAGGTGCTCCGCGAGGTGCTGGCCGCGGGCATCCCGTACTTCGGCATCTGCTTCGGCAACCAGCTGTTCGGCCGCGCCCTGGGCTTCGGCACCTACAAGCTGACCTACGGCCACCGCGGCATCAACCAGCCGGTGATGGACCTGACCACCCGGCGGGTGGAGATCACCGCCCACAACCACGGGTTCGCCGTCGACGCCCCGCTCGGGCGGCCCACCACCACCCCGTACGGGATCGCCACGGTCAGCCACGTGGGGCTGAACGACGACGTGGTGGAGGGGCTGGAGCTGCGCGACGAGGCGGGCGACCTGCTCTCCTTCTCGGTGCAGTACCACCCGGAGGCCGCCGCCGGACCGCACGACGCCAGCTACCTGTTCGACCGCTTCGTGGACCTGATGTCCGCGCGGTCGGCCGCCGCGAAGGAAGGGGGTCGCTGATGCCCAGGCGCACCGACCTCAGCTCGCTCCTGGTGATCGGGTCAGGTCCGATCGTGATCGGACAGGCCTGCGAGTTCGACTACTCCGGCACCCAGGCCTGCCGGGTGCTGCGGGAGGAGGGGTTCCGGGTCATCCTGGTCAACTCCAACCCGGCCACGATCATGACCGACCCGGAGTTCGCCGACGCGACCTACCTGGAGCCGATCACCCCCGAGTTCGTCGAGCAGGTCATCGCCCTGGAGCGACCCGACGCCCTGCTGGCCACGCTGGGTGGTCAGACAGCTCTCAACGCCGCCATCGCGCTGCACGAGAACGGGGTGCTGGAGAAGTACGGCGTCGAGCTGATCGGCGCCTCGGTGGACGCCATCCAGCGCGGCGAGAACCGGGAGCAGTTCAAGGCGATCGTGCAGAACCTGGAGCTGCCCGCCGATCTGCTGGACACCGACGGCGACCTGCCGGACGTGGGCGTGGCCCGCAGCCTCATCTGCCACACCATGGACGAGGTGCTGGGCGCCGCCGGCGAGCTCGGCTACCCGCTGGTCGTGCGACCGAGCTTCACCATGGGCGGGGTCGGCTCCGGGTTCGCCCACGACGAGGACGAGCTCCGCCGGATCGCCGGCGCGGGTCTGTCGGCCAGCCCCACCACCGAGGTGCTGATCGAGGAGTCGATCCTGGGCTGGAAGGAGTACGAGCTCGAGGTCATGCGCGACCGCGCCGACAACGTGGTGATCGTCTGCTCGATCGAGAACTTCGACCCGATGGGCGTGCACACCGGCGACTCGATCACGGTGGCCCCGGCCATGACCCTGACCGACCGCGAGTACCAGCGGATGCGGGACGTCTCGATCGCCATCATCCGCGCCGTCGGGGTGGACACCGGCGGCTGCAACATCCAGTTCGCCATCGACCCGGCCACCGGTCGGATGATCGTGATCGAGATGAACCCGCGGGTGTCGCGGTCCAGCGCGCTGGCCTCCAAGGCGACCGGCTTCCCGATCGCCAAGATCGCCGCCAAGGTGGCCATCGGCTACACCCTGGACGAGATCCCCAACGACATCACCCAGGTCACCCCGGCCAGCTTCGAGCCGACCCTGGACTACGTCATCGTCAAGGTGCCGCGGTTCGCGTTCGAGAAGTTCCCCGCCGCCGAGGACACCCTGACCACGCACATGAAGAGCGTGGGGGAGGCGATGGGGATCGGCCGCAACTTCACCGAGGCGCTGGGCAAGGCGCTGCGCAGCCTGGAGGACCCCAAGGCCCCGTTCGAGTGGACCCGCACCGTGAGCGCGGCCAACGTCGAGCCGCTGCTGACCGCGGCCGCGCGACCGCACGACGGTCGGCTGCAGCTGGTCATGCAGGCGCTGCGGGCCGGCGCGACCCCGGAGCAGGTGCACGACGCCACCGCGATCGACCCCTGGTTCATCGACCAGCTGGTGCTGCTCACCGAGGTCGCGGTCGAGGTCGAGACGGCCACCGAGCTGACCCCGCAGCTGCTCCGCACGGCCAAGCGGCACGGCTTCTCCGACGCCCAGATCGCCGGGCTGCGCCACCTCCGCGAGGACGTGGTCCGGGGGGTCCGCTGGGCGCTGGGGATCCGGCCGGTCTACAAGACCGTGGACACC
>JBMDXL010000106.1:0-6927 GCA_048594465.1 Microlunatus sp.
TCCCCGGCCGGGGCTGCGGCCAGCGCGGTGGGGGTGGGCCAGCGATCCATCCAGCTGCGCCAGGGTTCCAGGACGCGGGCGACGGGGGTCTGCTGGAGCATGAACTCGCTGACCATGACACCCCAGGCGCTCGCGTCGGCACGGCGCCAGGGCAGGTCGCGGGCGTGCTCGTCGTACCAGCGGAGGACGCGGTCGACCACCTCGGTACGGGGGGCGGCGGGCACGGGGGACACCGTACCCGGACGGGTCTGGACGCCCCGGCGTGTTGCGGCTCTCGGGTCCTGCCCGGCTCCGTAGCCTTTCCGGCATGAGTGGCGTGCTCCACCCGACGGGTCCGGAGCCGGCCCGCACCTACTGGGTCAGGCGAGGCATCCTGCTCGGCGTGGTGCTGCTGCTCGTGGTGGGCGTGGTCCTGGCCGTGGCGAACCTGACGCGGGCCGCCGTCGCCACGGCACCACCGCCGCCGCTGCCGGCCGGTGGTCCGGCCTCGTCCCCGTCGCCGGGCACCAGCGGCGCGGGCACGCCGACCTCCCAGCCCTCGTCGTCGCCGTCGTCGACCCCGCTGCCGACGAGCCCGCGGCCGACGACTCCGAGCGGGTCGACCTCAGCGGCTCCCTCGACCCGGTCCTCGACTCCTCCCTCGGCGGCGCCCAGCACCTCGTCGAGTCCCGCAGTCACCGTGATCGGCACGCCGGACTGCCGACCCGCCGATCTGCGGGTGAGCCTGAAGGGTGACGAGCGGCTGTCCGTGGGAGAGAACACGGTGTTCACGGTGACGGTGACCAACACCGGGCGCCTGACCTGCCTGACGTCGGTGTCGTCGGCGAACTTCGCCCTCGCCATCGTCTCGGGCGACGACCGCATCTGGAACAGCCGGGACTGCCGGACCACTCTGGCGCCGTTCGACAAGAAGCTGGCCGTCAAGGGTGTCCACGCCTGGCGGATCGCCTGGAACGGCGAGCGCTCGGTCCAGGGCGAGAACTGCCGGAAGGGTCCGGATCCGCTGCGGGCCGGCACCTACCGGGCCACCGCCCAGCTCAGGGGCACCGACCCGGCCCGGCTCCGGATGATCATCAGCTGACCCGGCGACGCCGGCTGGCGGAGTGTGGACGCCGGCGGCTCAGGCCAGCGGGTCCGCGTACGCCGACTCGGCCACCCGGACCAGACCGTCACGGATGGCTCGGGCGCGCTGCTCGCCGACCCCCTCGACCTCCTGCAGATCGGCGCGACTGGCCGCGAACAGCGCCTGCAGACTGCCGAAGTGCTCGATCAGCCGCTCGCCGAGGGCTCCCGGCAGCCGGTTGATCTGGGCCACCTGGCGGTAGCCGCGGGTGGTGACCTTCGTGTCCAGCTGGTCGGTGGAGCCGAAGCCGATGGTCCGGGCCACCAGCAGCAGGTCGAGCAGCTGGGTGGTGTCGAGGGCCGAGAGCAGGGCGAACCCGAACGGCGGATCGGCCACCCCGGTCCCGCCGACGGTGCCGGTCGCGGGGCCGCCGCTGCTGTCGGGGCGGTAGTCCTTCTCCAGCAGACCGCCGAGCTCGGTCAGCCCGGTGGTCAGCTCGTGCATCTGCAGGGCGAGGAGGCGGCCCTCGGTGCCCAGCTCGGCGGCGTACTCCGACAGCTCCAGATCCAACCGGCGCACCATCTCCAGCCGCTGGGCCACGGCGGCGACGTCCCGGACGGTGACCTGGTCCTCGACCTCCAGCGCGGACAGACGGGTGGTCGCCTCCCCGAGCCGGGACCGATAGCGCTCCAGGGTCTGGAGCGCCTGGTTGGCCCGGGCCAGGATCTGGTCGGGGTTCTCGACGAACTGGCGGTAGCTGTCGACGTAGAGCGAGATGGTGGCCATCGACGCCGACACGGCGATGACCGGGACACCGGTCTGGCGGGCCACCCGGTCGGCCGTACGGTGCCGGGTTCCGGTCTCGGCGGTGGCGATCGCCGCCTCGGGCATCAGGTGCACCCCGGCCCGGACGATCCGGTGCGAACCGGCGTCCAGCACGATCGCGCCGTCCATCTTGGCCAGCTCGCGCAGGGCGGTCGGGGTGAACGCGACGTCCAGCTCGAAGCCGCCGGTGCACAGGTCCTGCACCTCGCGCGTGTGACCGAGCACCACCAACGCGCCCGTACGCCCGCGCAGGATCCGCTCGAAGCCGTCCCGCAGGGGCGTTCCCGGCGCCACCAGCGCCAGGTAGCCGAGGATCCGACTCCGTTCCGTACCGTCCTGCGCCACGCTTCGATCCGTCCCTCGTCTGCGGCCGGCTACGGCCCTTTCTCCGCTGGACATCTTAGGCCGGTGCCCAGGTCGGGTCCCGGGTGCTCGGTCCGGCAGACGGCCGGGAACGGGACGCCGTCAGCGATCGGCCGCCGCGCGGCCGGGGGCGCGGCGGATGCCGAGCCGGTCGAGTGCGTCGGACACGGTGGGCACCGCGTGGACCAGCAGCCCGTGCCTGCTCATCGCGATCTGCTCAGACTGTCGGGCGTCGGAGGGGATGACCGCCTCGGTGAACCCCAGCCGGGCGGCTTCGGCGAGCCGGCGCTCGAGCCCCGGCACCCGGCGCAGCTCCCCGGCCAGACCGACCTCGCCGATGGCGACACAGCGCTGGGTGAGGCGGATGTCCAGGGCGCTGGAGGCGACGGCGACCGCCGCGGCCAGATCGGCGGACGGGTCGACCACCCGGGCCCCGCCCACTGTGGAGACGTACACGTCGCTGTCGTGCAGCCGGACCCGCGCCCGTCGCTCCAGCACGGCCAGCACCATGGCCAGCCGGCCCGAGTCGACCCCGTGCATGGTTCGACGGGGGACCTGGAGCGGCGACTTCCCGGCCAGCGCCTGCAGCTCGGCCAGCAGCGGCCGGCGGCCCTCCATGGTGACGGTCACGCAGGTCCCGGGCACGGCCTCCTCGTGCCGGGAGGTGAACAGCCCGGAGGGGTCCGGCACCTCGACGATGCCGTCCTCGCCCATCTCGAAGCAGCCGACCTCGTCGGCCGGCCCGAACCGGTTCTTGGTGGCCCGGATCAGTCGGAAACCGGAGTGCCGGTCACCCTCGAAGGCCAGCACCACGTCGACCAGGTGCTCCAGCAGCCGGGGCCCGGCGATGTTCCCGTCCTTGGTCACGTGGCCGATGATGATCACCGCCATGTCCCGCTGCTTGGCCACCCGGACCAGGGCGGCGGTCACCTCGCGGATCTGGGTCACCCCGCCGGGGGAGCCGTCCGCCTCCGCGGTGCCGATGGTCTGCACCGAGTCGACCACCAGCAGCGACGGGCGGACCTCCTCGACGTGGCCGAGCACGGTGCCGAGATCGGTCTCGGCGGCCAGGAACAGCTCGTCGGCCAGGGCGTCGGTCCGACCGGCCCGCAGCCGGACCTGGGCGGCGGACTCCTCCCCGGTGACGTAGAGGGTGGTCCGGCCGACCTTGGCCCACTGGGCGGCCACCTCCAGCAGCAGGGTCGACTTGCCCACCCCCGGTTCCCCGGCCAGCAGCACCACCGCCCCGGGCACGAGACCGTCGCCCAGCACCCGGTCGAGCTCGCCCACCCCCGTCCGGACCCGGGCGGCGGCGTCGGCGTCCACGTCCCTGATCCGGGTGGCCCGGCGGGTCGGGACAGCGGCCTTGACCTCCGCCAGCCGGGGCGCGCCGACCTCGACCACGCTGCCCCACGCCTGGCACTCCCCGCAGCGCCCGACCCAGCGGACGGTGGTCCAGCCGCACTCGGTGCACCGGTGCGAGGGTCGGGTCTGCGTCTTGGCCATGAGCAGAACCGTACGGCGCCCCACCGACAGGGCGGGGGATCGAGGAACGTCAGTCCAGCACAGCGACGACGTCGAGCGCGCGATCGGTGGCCGCGGGCTCGCCCACGGTGATCCGGAGACCGTCGAACCGGTCCGGACCGCCCGCGCCGTCGAGCGCGTACGGCCGGACCATCACCCCGGCGTCGGCGAACACGTTCGCCCAGCGGTGGGTGTGGCCGACCGACGGCAGCCAGACGAAGTTCCCCTGGGCGTCGGGGACGTCGTGCCCGAGGTCGCGCAGGGCCTTGAGCAGCGTGGCCCGCCGCAGCACCAGCTCGTCCACCCGCTCCCGGAGGGCGTCCTCGGCCGCCAGCGAGGCCAGTGCCGCGGCCTGGGCGATCCCGGTGACCCCGAACGGGTTCGCGGCGGCCCGCACCACTCCGGCCAGCTCGGGTGGAGCCACGCAGTAGCCGATCCGGAGACCGGCCAGCCCGTACGCCTTGGAGAAGGTCCGCAGCAGGACGACGTTGGGCCGGTCCAGCAGCGACAGCCCGGTCACCGCGGCCGGATCATCCACGAACTCCACGTACGCCTCGTCCACGACGACCGCCACGTGGTCCGGCACGAGGTCCAGGAAGGCCTCGACCTCGGTCTGCCGCAGAGCCGGACCGGTCGGGTTGTTGGGGGTGCAGAGCAGCACGGCCACGGTGGCCGGGCCGATGGCGGCCGCCATCGCCTCGAGGTCGTGCTCGTACGCCTCGGTCAGCGGCACCGGCACCGGGGTCGCCCCGCTCAGCTGGGTGGCGATCGGGTAGGCCTCGACGCTGCGGGGCGCGTGGACGACCTCGGTGCCGGGCCCGCCCAGGACGTTGAGGAGGTGGAACAGCACCGCCACCGACCCCGTGCCGAAGGCCAGCCGCGTCGGATCGACCCGCAGCCGCTCGGCCAGGGCGGCGGTCAGCGCAGTCGCGGCGATGTCGGGATAGCGGTTCAGCTCCGCGCACGCCTGGGTGGCCGCGGCGAGCACGCCCGGCAGCGGGGGATAGGGGTTCTCGTTGCTGGACAGCTTGTAGGCCGGCCGGCCCTCGACCACCTGCGGTCGTCGACCGGGTCGGTAGACCGGCAGACCGGCGGCTGCGGGACGGATGCGGAGCGCCATGACGTGAGACTAGGCGTCCGATCGTTTCCTGACTCCTGCCCACCCTCGCGTCGGGCAGGGTGCGCACATTGTCCGCCGGCGGTCCTGACCGGGTGGGCAGATTGCCTAGATGCGGACGACCCCGTGGCGGGTGCCGAAGGTGGCGGCGATCAGTCCGGGCTGACCGCGCGGAGCGACCCACTGGATCGGGATGTCGGCCAGCGCCTTGTCCGCCGAGCCCCCCAGCCACTCCTCGACCCGTTGCTGGGAGCCGGCGATCTCCAGCCCGAGCAGGTCCACGTCACCGCCGCCGACCGAGGGGTGGATGCCGGCGTCGCTGCGCCACTGGACGAAGAACGGCAGCTGCGGGTCGCTCTGCAGACCGCGGACGCCGAGCTGGCGCCACTCCAGCCGGGTCCCGTCGGGGAGGTGTCGGTAGCCCTCGATCGCCTCGCGGCCCAGCCGGGTCTCGACCTCGGCCAGGTCCTCGGTGGCCACGACCCACCCGAGCCAGCCGCCGCCCTCGGCCGAGCGCGCGCGGACCACCTGCCCGAACACCGCCTTGTCCGCGGCCGGGTGGTCGAGCACCTCGACGACCTCGAGGTAGCGGCCGCCGGCCAGCGCCAGGGTGAAGTTGCGAGTGCCGAACCGGGGATGGAAGCCCCCGTCACTGAACTCCGCGCCCAGCAGCCGGCCGAGCTCTCCGGCGGTGGCGCGGGCGCCGTCGGGACCGGCTGCGTACGACAGGTGGTCCAGGCGCATGGCCCCATTGTGGTGCCCGGCACGGGGACTCCACCGGCGGGGGCCTTATCTCCGGACCCGTAGAAGACGCATCCGCAGGTCAGCGCGGGGCTGCGGCCGCCTGCACCGTCGCCGGATGCGTCAGCAGCGTTCCCGGGCTCCCCTCGAACTCCGCGCACAGCTCGGCCAGGGTCGCGTACGCGGGGGCGCCCATCAGCTCGACCAGCTCGTCGCGATTGGCCAGGTAGACCGGCTGCGAGCCGACGTGCGCCTCGGTGTTGGACGTGCAGTACCAGTCCAGGTCGTGACCGCCGGCCCCCCACCCCTCCCGGACGTACTCCCCGAGGGTGACCTCGGTGTACGTGGTCTGGTCGCCACGGGTGACGGTGCGGAACTGGCGGCGCAGCGGCAGCTGCCAGCAGACGTCGGGCTTGGTCTCCACGAAGCTGCGTCCCTCGTCCAGGGCGAGCAGGTGCAGTGCGCACCCGCCCCCGGCCGCGAAGTCGGGTCGGTTCAAGAAGATGCAGGCGCCGTCGACCACGCGCGTCTTGCGGGCGGGCTCCTCGCCCTCGGTGACCGTGTCGGGACCCTCGAGCTCGACCCAGCCGTCCTTCTTGGCCGCCTTCTTGTGCTGCCACTGCTTCCCGGTCAGCCGGCGGACGGACGCGCGTACCCTCAGCTCGTCGTCGGCGTCGGCGAAGTGCGCGCCCAGGGTGCAGCAGCCGTCGTCGGGTCGGTCGGCGTAGATGCCCTGGCAGCCGCTGCCGAAGATGCAGGTCCAGCGCGAGGTCAGCCAGGTGAGGTCGCAGCGGTAGACGGTCTCACCGTCCCCGGGATCGGCGAACTCCACGAACGCACGCGGGAACGGCAGCTTCACCTCGGGCACGCGCAGAGCCTACGACGTGAGTCCGGCGGTCGGGTGGGGTCACGGGGTTACGCTGTGGGACGTGTCCGATGTCGACGAGCGTGCCGTGAAGGTGCCGGCCGCGAAGGTCGGTCTGTCGACCTCCTCGGTCTATCCCGAGACCACCTCCAGCGCCTTCGAGCTGGCCCGCCGGCTGGGCTACGACGGCGTCGAGCTGATGGTCGGGATCGACCCGGTGGCCGCCGACATCGACGCGGTGGAGAAGCTGCGCGACTACCACCAGGTGCCGGTGCTGTCGGTGCACTCACCCTGCCTGCTGATCACCCAGCGGGTGTGGGGGACCGACCCGTGGGCCAAGCTCGAGCGCTCGGCCGAGGCGGCCCGCCGGCTGGACTGCGAGGTCGTCGTCGTGCACCCGCCGTTCCGCTGGCAGCGGGAGTACGCCCG
>JBMDXL010000107.1:0-3725 GCA_048594465.1 Microlunatus sp.
CGGCTGCCCGACGTGCTGACCGTGGTCGCCTTCGCGGTGGTCTCGGCCGCGCTGGCCGTGGCCTCCTCGGGGCTGATCGCGTTCGGCAGCCGCGACTACGCCGAGCCCAGCACGGCCGGGCTCTACCTGGTGCTGGCCACCACCGCCTGCGCGCTGATGACCGTGCCCATCCTCACCCTGGGCGGCGTGGCCGCCCGGCTGACCACGGGCCGCCGCAACCACCGGCTGGCCACGCTGCGACTGCTGGGCGCGACCGGCGGCCAGGCCCGCGCGGTCACCGTGGCCGAGACCGCGGTGACCGGACTGGTGGGCGGGGTGCTCGGGCTCGGCCTGTACGCCGCGCTGCTCCCCGTGCTGGCCCTGATCCCCTTCGCGGGTCGGCCGTTCACGGTGGCCGAGCTCTGGCTCGGTGGGCCGGTCGCAGCCCTCGTCGTGGTCGCGGTCGTGGTGCCCGCCGTGGCGTCGGCGGTGATCAGCCTGGCCGGGGTCACGATCTCGCCGCTCGGCGTGGTCGCCCGGCACCGGCCGGGCCGGTTGTCGGTGTGGCGGTTGATCACCGCGGTCGCGCTGCTGGTGCTGTGGCCGGCCCTGCTCCAGGTGCTGCCGACCGCGGGCGGGATCGCCCTGCTGGTGGGCACGATCCTCATGATCAACATCGTGGGACCGTACGTGATCATGCTGCTGGGCATGGTCGTCGCGCACCGCGCGGTGCGGCCGACCACCCTGCTGGCCGCCCGGCGCATCGTCGACGACCGGCGTCAGGCCTGGCGGACCAGCAGCGTGGTGGCGCTGGTCGTCGTGCTGTCCACGCTCTCGGCGATCGCCGGGGCGCTGGGGGCCGAACCGAACGCCGACGTCCCCGATCTCGGGGCCGATCTGGCCACCGGTTCGCTGCTCACGTTGATCATCGTGGCCGTGCTCGGCGCCACGTCCTCGGCGGTCGTGCTGGCCTCCCGGGTGATCGAGCAGACCGACACCCACGCCCGGCTGCGGTACGCGGGCGCACCGACCACCGTCCTGCACCGGGCCCGCGCCTGGGAGGTCGGGATCCCGTTGCTGGCCTCGTTGATCATGGCCGGCGGGTTCGCGCTGATGATCATGGTCCCGTTCAGCTCGCTGGCCGGACCGGGAGCGCTGCTCCGCTTCGGTCTGGGTGTGGCCTCCGGCGTCGTGCTGACCCTGGCCTCGGTGGCCGTCTCGGCTCCCCTGGTGGAGCGGTCGGGACGACCGGGCGACCACTGATCCGGCTCAGGGGGCGAACAGCGACTCGTACTCGAGCTTGGTCGGCGGCACGGCGATGGTGACCACCCGGCGCGGCATGGCCAGCGCCACCTCGTGGTCGGCCAGGTTCTGGCAGGTCTTGAGCTGGTGGGCGCTGAGGCTGTACGCGCGGCGCAGGTTCTCCTGCACCCGACCGTTCACCGGGGCGACCAGGGCCATCTCGCAGCTGCGCAGACCGAACACCGAGCTCGACGCGCTCACGTCCAGTGTGGTGAGCAGCGCCTGCCACGGCCCGATGGGAGTGCCGATGCCGTCGAAGAAGTCGGCGTCGTCGATCACCACCGACGGCCGGTACGGTCGCCCGGCGGCCGGGGCGGTGTCCCCGGCCCCCAGCAGGTCGGCCGTGCCGCCGCCGTCGCGGACCGCGTCGACCAGGCCGCTCCACCGCCGCTGATCGGCGGCGAAGATCGACAGGTGCGCGCCCAGCGAGATGCAGCGGTACGCGAGCAGCCACGCGACGTAGTCGGGGACGGCCATGGCCACCCGCGTCGGGGTGGGCCGGAACAGCCGGATGCTCACCGGGCCGTGGGTGCCCTGCCCGAGCAGCAGACCGCTCGGTCCGGTGCGGACGGCGGGGACGGTCGCGGCGGCGTCGCGCACGGTGGGCGCCAAGCCACCCGCGGGCCAGGCGCCGGAGGGCACCGTCGAGGTCGCCGGGGTGGCCGAGGACGCGGAGCCCGCCACCGCGATCTGGGTGCTCGCCGCGCCTGCCGCGCCGGCGGCGGGCGCCGCGGGGGCCGAGCCGGCCGACGCCGGGGTGCCCGACCAGTCCGGGGTCAGCGCGGAGCCGGGACGAGCGTCCGGAGCCGGGTCGGGGAGGGCCCGGGCGGGCGTGGCGTCGCCACCCCAGTCCAGCGGCTCCACCTCACGTCCCGCGCTCCGCTTGGGCTTGCGGACCCGCGCGGGCGGGCGCTCGGGCATCTGCCAGTCGCTCACGCCGCCACCCCCCGTCCGAGCGGGACGGTGGCCAGCACCGTGGGGATCTGGGTGCCCCCGGCCGGCGCCAGCCGGACCGCGCCGGAGAGCCGCTGCTGCACGTGGGCCACCGCGGCGGTCGCGCTGTCGGCGTCGGGGGTGATCAGCCGCACCCCGCCGGCCGCGGGCCGTCCGGGGGCGAAGGTGTAGGAGGTGACCGCGAACAGCACCGGCGCCGAGGCGACCGCGTCGAGCAGCCGGCCGTAGCCGGCGGTCGGCCCGACGCCCCAGCGACGGACCAACTGGCCGGTGTGGTGCAGCCCGTCGCAGCGCCAGTGCCGCCACTGCTCGGCCGACCGCGGCGGGCTGGTCTCCGGGCCCGATCCGGTGGTCAGCGCCAACACCTCGTAGATCTGGACGGGGTCGAGCGCGACGGTGTCGATGCCCTGGCGCTTGAGCACCGACTGCACCCGGTGCAGACCGAACCGCAGGGTCGCGTAGATGCCGTCCTTGCCCGCCCCGCGGCGCGCGACCGCGGCCAGGCAGAGCCGCGGGTCGAGCCGGACGCAGAGCCAGGTGCGACGTACGGTCGGCGGCACCTGGCTGGTGATCTGCCGGTACGCCGCCGCCGCCGTGGTCTCGCCGCCGAGCAGCACCGTGGTGGGCGCGGGGACGGTGTAGGTGACCACCTGGACGCCGGCGAAGACCACGTCGTCCTGGGTGGTCAGGCCCTGCATCGCGGACAGGTCGAGCTGCTCTCCCTTGTCGGCGATCAGGTTGTCGTCGGACTTCAGCGCCAGCACCGCGGTCCAGGCGTCACCGTCGGTGATCACCCCGACCTTGTCGCCGTGTCCGGTGAGGGTCAGGCTGACCGACAGCCCGGGGATCCACTCGGCGAGCGGCACCAGGTCGGCCGGCACCTCGGTCGCGGCCACCGGTCGCGGCGTCCGCCGGGCGAAGCCGAGCCGCAGGGCCAGCCGGCGCAGCAGCGACCGACCCCCGAACGGGATCAGCAGAACCAGCACCAGCACCAGCGCGGTCGCGGCGATGATCACCGCGATCAGCAGCCCGGACAGCAGCGCCAGCCCGAGCGCGGCGAGCGCCAGCTCGACCGCGACGAACCGGGCGGTGAGCGGCAGCAGCACCGGACGACGCCGGTGACGCACCGCCACCCGCTCGGAGGACCGGCCGGCCATGGGCTCCTCCTGCGGACGGGCCGCCGGCCGGCGACGCCGGTCGCGGACGGACGGGGACGATCAAGGACGTACGGGCCGTCCGCGCGGCCGACCGGGCGACACTCTAGGGCCCCGGCGGGGCCACTCCGGGGCGGGCCGACGGGCCCGGATCCGCCGCGCCGGTCAGCGCTCCGGCGCGCTCGGGCCCGGGTCGGCGTCCTCGGTCGGGTGAGTGGTCCGCAGCGCCGCACTCAGCCCGGCCCGGCGGTCGCGGACGTGCGGCGCCCACGGGCCGGCGACCTCGGACGGCTCGACGGCGGCCGGATCGAGGCTCAGCCCGTTCCCCGGCTCGCG
>JBMDXL010000108.1:0-5389 GCA_048594465.1 Microlunatus sp.
GGCGGCCGAGGTCGGCATCGACATCTTCCGCATCTTCGACGCCCTCAACGACGTCAACCAGATGCGACCGGCGATCGACGCGGTCCGCGAGACCGGCACCACGGTCGCGGAGGTGGCGCTGTGCTACACCGCCGACCTCAACGACCCCGCCGAGACCCTCTACACCCTCGACTACTACCTGCGGCTGGCCGAGCAGATCGTCGACGCCGGGGCCCACGTGCTGGCCATCAAGGACATGGCCGGGCTGCTGCGGCCACCGGCTGCGGCCAAGCTGGTGTCGGCCCTGCGCGAGCGGTTCGACCTGCCGGTCCACCTGCACACCCACGACACCGCGGGAGGGCAGCTGGCCACCCTGCTGGCCGCGGTGGACGCGGGCGTGGACGCCGTGGACGTGGCCTCGGCCCCGATGGCGGCCACCACCTCGCAGCCACCGGCCTCGGCCCTGGTCGCCGCGCTGGCCCACACCGAGCGGGCCACCCACCTCGACCTGCGCGCGGTGATGGACCTGGAGCCCTACTGGGAGGCCGTGCGCAAGGTGTACGCGCCGTTCGAGTCCGGTCTGCCCAGCCCGACCGGTCGCGTCTACGACCACGAGATCCCCGGCGGGCAGTTGTCCAACCTGCGGCAGCAGGCCATCGCGCTGGGGCTCGGGGATCGGTTCGAGGCGGTCGAGGCCACGTACGCGGCCGCGTCGCGGATCCTCGGCCGGCCGACCAAGGTGACGCCGTCGTCCAAGGTGGTCGGTGACCTGGCCCTGCAGCTGGTGGCCGTCGGGGCCGACCCCGACGACTTCGAGGCCAACCCGCAGAGCTACGACATCCCCGACTCGGTGATCGGCTTCCTGAACGGCGAGCTGGGCGACCCGCCCGGCGGCTGGCCCGAGCCGTTCCGGAGCAAGGCGCTGGCCGGCCGGGTGATCCCGGTCCGTGACGCCGAGCTGGCCGAGGAGGACTCCGCACTGCTCGACGAACCGGGCCCGGTGCGTCGGCAGACGCTCAACCGGCTGCTGTTCCCCGGACCCACCAAGGACTACACCCGGGCCCGGGAGACGTACGGCGCCGTGGGTCGGCTGGACACCCTGGACTACCTCTACGGCCTGCGCACCGGCGACGAGCACACCGTCCCGCTCGGTCGAGGGGTCAGCCTGATCCTCGGTCTGGAGGCGATCGGCAACCCTGACGAGCGGGGGATGCGCACGGTGATGTGCACCATGAACGGCCAGCTGCGGCCGATCCGGGTGCGCGACACCTCGATCAAGGTCGACATCAAGGCCGCCGAGAAGGCCGACCCGGGCACACCGGGCCACGTGGCCGCGCCGTTCGCGGGCGTGGTCTCGGTGGCGGTGGCCGAGGGGGACCGCGTCGAGGCCGGCCAGACCGTGGCCACCATCGAGGCGATGAAGATGGAGGCGGCCATCACCACCCCGGTGGCCGGCATCGTGCAGCGGCTGGCCCTCGGTTCGGTGCAGCAGGTGGAGGGCGGCGACCTGGTCGTGGTCGTCACCCCCGGCGGCGGGTCGTGAGGGTCGTCAACTTCAGCGCCGGGCCGGCGGTGCTGCCGGAGAGCGTGCTGCGGCAGGCGGCCGACGAGATGCTCGACTGGCACGGCACCGGACAGTCGGTGACCGAGATGAGTCACCGGGGCGCGGCGTTCACCGAGATCGCCGCCCAGGCCGAGACCGATCTGCGGACCCTGCTCGGGGTGCCGGACGGCTACCACGTGCTGTTCCTGCAGGGCGGGGCGTCGCTGCAGTTCGAGATGATCCCGCTCAACCTGCTGCGCGGGAGACCGGTGGTCGACCACGTGCACACCGGGGTCTGGGCCGCCAAGGCGATCGAGGTCGCCCGCCGGCTCGGCCGGGCCGAGGTCCGCCTGGCCGCGACGGCGGAGGACCGCGGGTTCACCTACGCCCCGGACCCGGCGGGCTGGCGGCTGAGCGACGACGCGGCGTACGTGCACTACACCGCCAACGAGACCATCGGCGGGGTCGAGTACCACGCCGTGCCCGACACGGGCGAGGTCCCGCTGGTCGGTGACCTGTCGTCCACGCTGCTGTCCCGGCCGCTGGACGTGTCGCGCTTCGGGCTGATCTACGCCGGCGCGCAGAAGAACATCGGACCGGCCGGGCTGACCATCGTGATCGTCCGCGACGACCTGGTCGGAATGGCCGACCCGCCGCTCACCCCGATGCTGGACTACGCGACCCACGTGCGCGCCGGCTCGATGTACAACACCCCGCCCACCTACGCGATCTACCTGGCGGGACTGGTCTTCGCCCAGCTGCTGGCCGACGGCGGACTGGCCGCGGCCGAGGAGCGCAACGTCGCCAAGGCCCAGCTGCTCTACGGCGCCATCGACGCCGAGCCGTTCTACGCCAACCCGGTGGAGCCGGCGGACCGGTCCCGGATGAACGTGCCGTTCACCCTGGCCGACCCGGGGCTGGACGCGGCGTTCCTGGCCGCGGCGGCGGAGCGGGGTCTGGTCCAGCTCGAGGGGCACCGGTCGGTGGGCGGGATGCGCGCCTCGCTCTACAACGCCATGCCGCTGACGGGTGTGCAGGCGCTGGTCGACCACCTGCGCGACTTCGCCGCCGCCCGCGGGTGAGCTGCCGGGCGCCGAGCCGATCAGGGGGCGGAGGCGACAGGTCAGTGGGCCCAGAAGCCGATCAGGTCCGGAACCGGCCGGCCGAGGCCGGTGGCCACCTGCGACCACGGGACGAAGCCGTCCAGCCAGCTGGCCAGGTCCGCCACCAGCGCACGCTGCTCGTCGGTCTTGATCTGCGGCATGGCGGCCCGGTAGGCGCCGGCCATGGCCAGCGCCTTGTCGTGCCGGTGCCAGCCCACGGTCAGCCCGCGTACCGGCAGCAGCCGGACGCCGGTGTTGGAGGTCAGCAGGTGACCCAGCCCGACGGCGGCGGCCACACCCCCGCGGGCCAGGGCGAAGTCCAGGTCGTCCAGCGACGCCGAGGACAGGGGCAGCCGGGTCGAGCCCCAGCAGCGGTACTGCACCAGGACCTCCAGCACCCGCCAGGTCGCGCCCATCCGCTCCGGCGAGACGTACGCCCCGGCGAGCAGCACCTCGACGTCGCGGGGTTCAGGGTCGGTGGGGGAGACGACCGGGGTGTCGGGTGCGCGGCGGAAGAGTGGGCCGAGCCGGCCGATCAGCCCGCGGGCGGCGGGCTGCTCCGGTGGGGCGAACGCCCGCCGGGCCGCGTCCCGGAGCTCGGCGGTGTCCGCACCGGCGCCGACGAGGCCACGCAGCTCGTCGATGCCGAGGGCGTACAGGCGCAGCTCTCCCATGGCAGACACGGTAGACCGTCGCCCGGGGCACGGGCTCCTATCCTGGCCGGGTGAATCCCCGCGTCCGACGAGTCATCGTCTCCGGTGTGCTGGTCGGTCTGCTGGTCGTGGTGCTGGTGGCCGCGGTCTGGCCACGGCTGGTCTGAGCGGTCAGCTGCCCCAGACCGCGGTGGCGCCGGAGTGACCGATCCGGATCACCTGCACGATGCTCACCACGGCGGAGATGGCGGTGACGGCGCCGCCGGCGATCAGGGCGACCCGGCCGCGAGGGTTCTGCTGGTCGATCAGCCGCTGGGCGACCATCACCACGGCGGTGCCGACGAAGAGGATGATCACCCAGACGAGCAGGCTGCCGCCGAGCCCGATGTGGGTCTCCATCGCCTCGGTCTTGCGGGCGAAGGTGTCGGCGAAGGCCTCACCCGCCTCCTGGGCCACGAACGTGCTGACGGCGCCGGCGGCGGCGAAGGCGACCGTCAGCCAGCCGTACCGCTTCCGGGCGGCGGTCCAGGCGCTGATCACGATGCCGCCCAGGGCGGCCAACGGCACCAGGACGACGACGGCGTGGACGACGAGAGGATGCAGCGGCAGGCCCATGATCTCCATAGTTGAAGCCTAAACGGAAACACCCGGCGTTGACTGTGAGCAGGCTGTGAGCGGTCCTGATCGCGTACGCTCCCACCAGCACCACCCGTCACACCCTTGCCAGCCTCTGCTGCCCGAAGGAGTCCAGCGATGGAGCCGTCGACCCGACGTCGTCGACCGGCCCGGAGGATGGTCTCCGCGGCGCTGACCACCGTCCTGGTCGCCACGCTGCTGGGCTGGTCAACCGCCCTGCCGGCCGCCGCGGACACGGTCGAGTTCACCATCACCGACAGCCAGATCACCGAGTCGTCCGGACTGGCCACCGACGCCGAGGCCGAGCGCTACTGGACCGTCAACGACTCCGGGGACGGCGGGATCGCGTACGCGCTCGACGACCGGGGCGAGACCGAGGGGACCCTGGAGTTCCGGGTCGACCCGGTCGACGTGGAGGCGGTCGCCTTCCGCCAGGGCCGGCTCTACGTGGCCGACATCGGCGACAACCGGGCCCGGCGCGACACCGTCACCGTCTACTTCTTCGACGACGCCGCCCCGGCGCCCGAACCGGTGGTCTACAAGGCGTACGACTTCTCCTACCCCGACGGTCCGCACGACGCCGAGACCCTCCTGGTCGACGGCGACGGACGGCTGTTCATCGTCACCAAGGGCGCCCAGGGCGGCATCTACGCGGCGCCCGCCTCACCGTCCCGGCAGGGTGTGAACGCGCTCGAGCGGGTCGGCGACGCCCCGGCCTACGTCACCGACGGGACGGTCCTGCCCGACGGGCGGATCGCGCTGCGGACCTACGTCTCGGTGGAGATCCTCGATCCCGACTCGTACGCGGTGGTGGCCCGCGCCGCGACCCCGGCCCAGCCGCAGGGTGAGTCGATCACCACCACCTTCGACGGGGAGCACCTGCTGATCGGCAGCGAGGGCAAGCGCTCCGACGTGCTGCGGATCGACATCCCGGCCGCCGTCGGCGACGCGCCCAGCTCGTCGGCCTCGCCGCCGTCGGACGGGTCCAGCCCGACCGCGACCGGTGGCGCGCCGTCGGACGGGTCGAGTGCCACGGCCGCGTCGTCACCGAACCCCTCCGCGGCGGACACCGGCGCGTCCGAGGACGACCTGCCCGACGACGACGCGCCGGCGGCGACCAGCCGGCAGGGCACCCTCGGCTCGATCGGTCTGGCGGCGGCCATCGCGCTCGTGGCCGGCTCGGTGGTCGTGCTCATTCGCCGTCCCTGAGGGACGGCGTGCCGACGGGCTCAGAGCCGGGCGGCCACCCAGTCCAGGCAGGCGCAGAGCGCGCTGACGTCGTCCGGATCGACGGTGGGGTACATCCCGATCCGCAGCTGGTTGCGGCCGAGCTTGCGGTACGGCTCGGTGTCCACCACCCCGTTCGCCCGCAGCACCGCCGACACCGTGGCCGCGTCGACACCGTCGAGGTCGACGGTGCCGACCACCGGGGAGCGCAGCTCGGGATCGGTGACGAACGGGCTGGCGTACGCCGA
>JBMDXL010000109.1:0-3905 GCA_048594465.1 Microlunatus sp.
CCTGGTCAAGGCCAAGATGGCGGTCGCCGCCCGCAGTGGTGTCCTCGACGCCGCCGTCCGGACCGCGCTGGAGCAGAACCTGACCGCCGAGTCCGACCCCTCGCTGGGGCCTAGCGTGCCCCGGGCAGTCGCCTTCGAGACGACGGCCAACTTCAGCAACCTGACCGCCGCCGGCGCCGGCGTGGAGGCGGGCTTCAACGCCGCGGCGATGGCGACGCAGATCACCTCGGCCTACGACGCAGCACTGGGCAGGGCGCAGAGCGCCACCGTGTCGCTGCCCGGGGTGGGCAGCACCTCCATCAACGTGCACGGCTCGGTCCCCGCCATGAGCGCAGCCGGCGGGGCGCAGCAGGCCAACGCGGCCGGGGTGGCCGCCGGCACGGTCGGCTCGGGTGGGGGCCCCGGAACGTTCCTGGGGTTCCCCGTGATCTTCCCTCCCGCCGGTCTGGTGGGAAAGCTGCAGGCGCTGCCGACCACCTGGGGGGCTGCGGGCTCTGCGCTCGAGTCCGGGGTCACCGCCCCCGCGTTCGCCGCCAAGATGGCCTCACTGGTCAGGAGCGCGACGGCCGCGGCAGCCGCGCCGCTGCCGCCCGGGGCGGCTGCTCCGCCCAAGGCCCAGCGTGCCGCCGAGCTCTACCGCAAGGCGTACGGGATCGTCTCCAGCATGGCCAGGGAAGCGTGTCGGCAGGTGTCCACCGACCTGATCGGCGGGGTCGTCCAACCGGTGCTGACCACCAGCGTGGCCGATCTGGAGTCGTCCCTGCAGGCGGAGGTGACCCGCGTGATGGCCACCCCGGCCAGCGGGGTCGCCGCTCTCGGCCCGCCCAACCCGCAGATGTCGGCGCTGGTGGCCCACATGAAGGCGCAGCTGGACGCCGACAAGGCGGCCACCGCCGGCGGCGGGCGGTCGCCCCTGGGGGCGGGCAAGGCGGCCCCGGACCAGAACGTCACCTACACCGTGCAGAGTCTGATGGGAGCCTCCGCCGACACGTCCATCCGCGCCGACCAGTTCAACCCCATGGTCGCGCAGTTCAACTCCCGGCTCAGGAACATGTGGGAGAAGAAGTTCACGGCCGAGGTGAAGTGAGATGACCGAGATCGCCCGGATCCGCTGGTCGTCGGCCGGTCCGTCGGAGGTCGACGAGGTGCTGGCGGTGGACAGCGACGGCACCGCTCGCCTCGTCGTCCGCACCGCGCGGGACGGGGCGCCGGTGATCGGCACCTTCACCGCGACCGTGTCGGTTGACCAGCTGGGCGTGCTCGACGGTCAGCGCCGCGAGGTGGACGTGCGCGATCCCGGCGACGACGATCCCGTGATGATCGCCGCCGAGGGCGTGGCGGCGGCCGCCCGGGCGCACCCGGTGGCCACCGCGACCTTCTACGCAGCCTTCGTGCCGGGCATCGGCCCGGTGCTGCAGGCGGTCGGGGCCGGTGACGGACGGGCGGAGTTCCCGCTCGAACCGGCGTCGGCGATCGCGCACGTCGAACGGGACGGCCAGGAGATCGCCTGGCACGAGCTGGACCGGTTGGAGACCGGCTTCGTCTCGCCCGAGCCCGCCGGCCTCGGCGGGGTCGGTCGGCCGGCCGAGATCGGCCCCGGGGCGTACGGCACGATCGCTCTCGCCGGACCGACGCTCGCCGGACCCGGCGAGCTGGCGCTGGAGATACGCGGCCTGCTGCGCGATTCCCTGCCGGAGCAGGGCTACGAGCCGTTCCGGGTGCGGACGGCCACCGTGGCTCTACCGGACTGACCACGGCCCAGGGCGGTCCGGGTTGGACCGGAGCCAGGTCAGGAGTCGAAGCCCATCCCCACCGCGTCGAGGGTCTTCAGCAGCAGGTTCCGCCTCCCCTGCCGGCGGTCGGCCCGGTGCAGCGACCAGTCGGTCAGCCGGATGCCCACGGTGGCCAGGGGTTCCGGCGGGAACGGCAGCGGCCGCTCGCGCACCATGGCCAGGTCGGTCCGTTCCGTCGGGACACCGCCCAGCAGGTCCAGCATCACGTCGGCGGCGAAGCGGGACGCCCCGACACCCAGTCCGGTGAACCCCGCGGCGTACGCGATCCGGCCCCGGCGGGCTGTGCCGAAGAACGCGCAGAACCGGGAGCAGGTGTCGATGGCGCCGGCCCAGCGGTGGCTGATGCCGAGACCCTCCAGCTGCGGGAACGTGGTCAGCAGGTGACTCGCCAGGGTCGCGTACGAGGTCGGACGGTCCTCGTACGCCTCCCGGACGCGGCCGCCGGGGTGGTAGACCGCGTCGTAGCCGCCGAACAGGATCCGGTCGTCGGCGGTCAGTCGGTAGTAGTGGAAGTGGTTGGCCAGATCCGCGATCCCCTGCCGACCCTGCCAGCCGATCGCCGTCTTCTGCTCCGGGCTCAGCGGTTCGGTGACCAGCACGTAGTCGTAGACGGGCACCGTCTGCAGCCGGTTGCGCCGCAGCAGGGACGGGAACACGTTGGTGGCCAGCACCACGTGGTCGGCGTGCACCTCGCCGCGCGCCGTACGGACCACCGGTCCCTCGTCCACCAGCTCGACCCGGGACTGCTCGAAGATCTGCACCCCGAGCTCCACCGCCACCCGGGCCAGCTCGACCACCAGCTTGCCGGGATGCACCAGCACCGTGTCGTGCCGGTCCCAGGCACCGGCCAGGAAGGTCGGCGAGTCGACCAGGCTCCGGGTCGCCGGCCCGTCCAGGAAGCCGGGATCCTCGGCCAGCCAGGCGATCTGGTGCTCCTCGGTGGCCACCGACAGCGTGCCGGTCCGTTCCAGCTCGACGTCCATCCCGTAGCGCTCGACGGTGGCGGTCAGACCCGCCAGGTTGTCCCGGCCCAGGCGTTCCAGGTGGTCGTACTCCTCGGGCCACCGGCTCCGGCCGTTCTCCTCGCCGTGGGTCAGACTCGCCTCGCAGAACCCGCCGTTGCGACCAGACGCCGCCCAGCCGATCCGGCCCGCCTCGACGATGATCACCCGGCGTCCCGGATCTCGTTCTCTGGCGCGGATCGCGGTCCACAGACCGGTGTAGCCGCCGCCGATGATCACCAGATCGGCGGCGTGCGGCCCGACCAGCTCCGGGTGGGTGGGACGGTCCAGGTCGTCCAGCCAGAAGACCCGCTGGGTCGACCCGGCCAGCGCGGCCCCAACCGCTCCGGCCGGCGGCGGCTGCCGCTCGAACACCGTGGGCTCACGGCGACCGACCACAGATCCTCCTCGGCCCCCGGGGTCGCCCGGACGGCGACCGCGCGAGGATGGGGTCACTCTCGGGCAGGTCCCCGAGCGTGTCAACCGATCCCGCGTGGATCCGACCGGACCAGCAGCACTGCTGTCCTCCGGTCCGCTGCGGAGAGGAGAGCCCCGTGACCGACGACGCCCCGGGCCCCCTGACGGGGCTGCTGGTCGCCGACTTCTCCCGCGTCCTGGCCGGACCGTACGCCACCATGCTGCTGGCCGACCTGGGCGCCGACGTGATCAAGGTCGAGAGTCCGCGCGGGGACGACACCCGCACCTGGCAGCCACCGGTGCACGAGGGGGTGTCCACCTACTACCTGGGCATCAACCGCAACAAGCGGTCGGTGGTGCTGGACCTGGCCACGAGCGAGGACGTCGCTCTGGCGCAGGAGCTCGCGCGGCGGGCGGACATCATGATCGAGAACTTCCGACCGGGTGGACTGCGCCGCTTCGGCCTCGACTACCCGACGGTGGCTGCGACGAACCCGGCGGTGATCTACGCCTCGATCAGCGGATTCGGCACCACCGAGGCCGGGGCGGCGCTGCCCGGCTACGACCTGCTCGTGCAGGCGGTCTCCGGCCTGATGAGCCTGACCGGCGACCCGGCCGGACCACCCACCCGCGCCGGCATCTCGGTGTTCGACGTGATCGCCGGGCTGCACGCGGTGATCGGCATCCTGGCCGC
>JBMDXL010000011.1:0-2399 GCA_048594465.1 Microlunatus sp.
CCGCGACCCTGGTGGTGCTGGCCCGCCCCACCGCCCGGTTCGACGAGACGACCCTGGTCGGCGGTCTCGCCGGGGTCCTGACCGGGATCGCCTTCACCGGTCTCGCCTTCGTCACCAGCGGCGACCTGGGCGCTGACCTGCTGTCCGGTCTCGGGCCCCAGCTGGTGCCGGTGCTGGTGATGGCCACCTCCACCCTCGGGCTGTCCGGAGCGATCTGCGGTCTGCTCCTCGGCCTGTGGCGACGGCGTCCCCGTCGTCAGCGGGAGGGACACGACACCGACGCCCCGGCCGATCCCGATCCGGTGTCGGCCACCGAGGACACCCAGGTCCTCGGCCACCGCGACGCCCGGACGGAGCGGACCGACGCCGACGCCGGGTCCGCACCGCAGGACCGCGAGTCCGCCGACGAGCTGACCGCTCCGATCACCCGGCGTCGACCGCCCGCACGGCGCGGCTCCGCGTCCACCCCACCGAGCGACGGCGCCGACGAGCCGACTCAGCAGATCGGCTGAGGCGAGCGCTCCGGTCCGGGCTCGGTAGGGTGGCGCCCGTGCCCTCCCAGCCCACCGGTCCTGCACGCCTCGTCGTGCTCGTGTCCGGCTCGGGGACCCTGCTGCAGGCCCTGCTGGACGCCTGCGCCGACCCGGCGTACGGAGCCCGGGTGGTGGCCGTCGGCGCCGACCGCGACGGGATCGCCGGTCTGGACCGGGCGGCCGCGCACGGGGTGCCGAGCTTCGTCCACCCGTACGTGAAGGGCAGCGACCGGGCCGCCTGGGACGCCGGGCTGACCGAGCGGGTGACGGCGCACCGGCCCGACCTGGTGGTCAGCGCTGGTTTCATGAAGCTGCTCGGGCCGA
Source organism: Microlunatus sp. (assembly GCA_048594465.1). Lineage (GTDB taxonomy): Bacteria > Actinomycetota > Actinomycetes > Propionibacteriales > Propionibacteriaceae > Microlunatus. Next base: position 858 of record JBMDXL010000011.1, read on the forward strand.
CGTTCCTGGCCGCGTTCGGCGGCCGGGTGATCAACACCCATCCCGCGCTGCTGCCGTCGTTCCCCGGCATGCACGGACCCCGCGACGCGCTGGCGTACGGGGTGAGGGTGACCGGGGCCAGCGTGTTCCTGGTCGACGCCGGGGTCGACACGGGCGCGATCCTCGACCAGACCGCGGTCGGCGTGTCCGACGACGACACCGTCGAGACCCTGCACGAGCGGATCAAGGTCGCCGAGCGCCGGCTGCTGGTGGAGACCACCCACCGCCTGGCCACCACCTCCTGGCGGCTCGACGGCCGCCGGGTCCGCTGGACCTGACCACCGCATCCCGGACCGCCCGACCCCGACCGCCCCAGCACAAGCCTCACCCGACCACGACCCCGAGCAGTGACAGGACGACACAGCATGAGCACGACGGACAACGACCGGCGACCGATCAAGCGCGCCCTGGTCTCGGTCTACGACAAGACCGGGCTGGTCGAGGTGGGGCTCGCCCTGGCCGGCGCCGGGGTCGAGATCGTCTCCACCGGGTCGACCGCCCGGACCCTGGCGGAGGCCGGCGTGCCGGTCGTCCAGGTCGAGCAGCTGACCGGTTTCCCGGAGTGCCTGGACGGGCGGGTGAAGACCCTGCACCCGTTCGTGCACGCCGGTCTGCTGGCCGACACCCGGCTGGAGGCGCACCGGGCCCAGCTGGACGAGCTGGGCATCGCGCCCTTCGACCTGCTGGTCTCCAACCTGTACCCGTTCGTGGACACCGTGATGGCCGGCGCCGGCCAGGACGAGACCATCGAGCAGATCGACATCGGCGGGCCCTCGATGGTCCGCGGGGCGGCCAAGAACCACCCGTCCGTCGCGGTGGTCACCTCCCCCGACCAGTACGGGCAGCTGCAGGCGGCGCTGGCCCACGGCGGCTTCACCCTGGCCGAGCGGCAGGCGCTGGCCGCCGCCGCCTTCGTGCACACGGCCACCTACGACATCGCGGTGGCGTCCTGGATGGGCAACGTCGTCACCGACACCAGCGACGGCACCGGCTTCCCGCGCTGGGTGGGCAGCAGCTGGGACAAGGCGGCGGTGCTGCGCTACGGCGAGAACCCGCACCAGCGAGCGGCCCTCTACGTGGACGGCGCCTTCCCGGGCGGGCTGGCCACGGCGACCCAGCTGCACGGCAAGGAGATGTCCTACAACAACTACGTCGACACCGACGCCGCGCGCCGGGCCGCGTACGACTTCGACGCACCCGCGGTGGCCATCATCAAGCACGCCAACCCCTGCGGCATCGCGGTCGGCGCCGACGTCGCCGAGGCCCACCGCCGGGCGCACGCCTGCGACCCGACGTCGGCCTTCGGCGGCGTCATCGCCGTCAACCGGCCGGTCAGCGTGGAGATGGCCCAGCAGGTGGCCGAGGTGTTCACCGAGGTGATCGCGGCACCGGCGTACGAGGACGGCGCGGTCGAGGTGCTGCAGGCCAAGAAGAACATCCGCATCCTCGTCGTCGAGGCGGCCGACCGCGGCGGCATCGAGACCCGGGGCATCTCCGGCGGGA
>JBMDXL010000110.1:0-3321 GCA_048594465.1 Microlunatus sp.
CGGGCGTACGGGGTGACGCTGGACGAGCTGGTCGACGCGCCGCCGACCGGCGACCCCCGGATCCACCTGAAGCCCATCAAGGCGCACGGCATGACGATGCTGCCGCTGACCCGTCGGGCCGGAGGCATCCAGGCGTACAAGATGATCATCCCGGCCCGCTCGGGCCGCCAGACCCCTGAGCTCAAGACCCACGAGGGCTACGAGTGGCTCTACGTGCTGGACGGCACCCTGCGGGCCGTGATCGGCGAGCACGATCTGGTCCTGGCCGCCGGGGAGGCCGCCGAGTTCGACACCCGGGTGCCGCACTGGTTCGGAGCCGCGGACGACCGTGGGGTGGAGTTCCTCAGTCTGTTCGGCCGACAGGGGGAGCGGGCGCACGTGCGGGCGCGACCCAAGGCTGGCTGACCATCCGTCCACGGTGGGGGTGCCGTCGGGTCAGCAGGCAGGCCGGATCCGTCACAAGTGGCGCCGGGTCGGCGCTCAGGCCCGGGAAGCACCGGCGGGACGAGCACTCGACAGACACCGCGCCAGCGTGATCATCCCGGCCGCGAGCACCAGCATCGTGATCACTCCGCGGGGCCAGTAGATGTGCGAGTCCAGGAACGACACCGCGGCGCCGATCGTGAGCACGGCGCCCGGCAAGGCTGACCGGCCACACCGTCGCAGGACCGACAACGAGGCGAGCGCCGCCCCCACCAGGAAGGCCGTGCTGCCGACCCAGCCCAGGGTGTTCCCCACCACCAGCATCGGCCGCAACGTCGCCGGGGACTCGCCGAGGCCGACCAGGATGCCGGCGGCGACGCCGTTCACCGCGTCCAGGGCGCCGTAGAAGCAGGCGTAGAGGTACGCAGCGACCCGGGTGACACCGCCGACGACACCCCGCTCCCCGCGGACCAGGGCCCACAGGCCCAGGCCGAGCAGCGGGAACACGGGCACCAGGGCGATGTGCATCGACGTCCAGTGGTGGCTGGTCGCCGCACTCAGCTCACCGGGATGGGTCACTCCCACCCCAGCCAGCAGCAACGGCGGGACCCCGACCCAGAGGAAGCGCCACGTCACACTCGACCGTAACAGCGCGCCGTCCCGGGAGCGCGAGTCGGGACCGCGGTGAGCCGTCGGCTCCGCCGGCGCGGCGTTGGACGTATCGCCGGTGACGGTTCGTGCCTCCTCCGCCCAGTCGATCTCGCCGAGACGGGCGGGGCAGGGGGAGGAGCTCAGATGAGCTGGAGTGGCTGGTTCAACATCGGGGCGCCGGCGGGTGGCTACAACGGCGGCCCGGCGACGATCTCGCGGAACAAGGACGTGTGCAACGTGTACGTCCGGGGCAACGACAACGCGTTGTGGCAGCGGGCCTACTACAACGGTCAGTGGCACGCGTGGGGCCGCCACGACGACGGCGGCGTCCTCGCCTCCAAGCCGGCCCTGGGCTCGATGGGGCCCGATCACGAGCACGTCTTCGTCCGAGGGACCGACGGCACCGTCTACCAGAAGTACTGGACCGCGGCCGGCGGGTGGAAGGGCTGGTTCAACATCGGGGCGCCGGCGGGAGGCTTCGCCGGTGCGCCGGCGACGATCTCGCGGAACAAGGACGTGTGCAACGTGTACGTCCGCGGCAACGACAACAAGTTGTGGCAGCGGGCCTACTACAACGGTCAGTGGCACGCCTGGGCCCGCCACGACGACGGCGGCGTGCTCGCCTCGGAGCCCACGCTGGGCTCGATGGGGCCCGATCACGAGCACGTCTTCGTCCGAGGCACCGACGACAGGGTCTACCAGAAGTACTGGACCGCCGCGGGCGGCTGGAAGGGCTGGTTCGACATCGGCGCTCCGGCGGGTGGCTTCGCCGGTGCGCCGGCGACGATCTCACGGAACTCCGACGTGTGCAACGTCTACGTCCGCGGCAACGACAACGCCCTGTGGCAGCGTCCCTACTACGACAACCGGTGGTTCGGGTGGGCCCGGCACAACGACGGCGGCGTGCTGTCGTCGGAGCCGGCCCTGGGCTCGATGGGACCGCAGCACGAGCACGTGTTCGTCCGGGGGACCGACGGCAACGTCTGGCAGAAGTACTGGCAGTGGACGGCCGAGCCGGTCAGCGAGGTCTCGTTCGGCGTCAGCGAGTGCGTGTACGGCTGGACCGCCCGCTACCGCCAGTCCGGCACCCACACCGTGGTCCGGATCCAGCTGAACCCCGACGCCGGGATCAGCGCGGCGACGATGAACAGCCTGCGGACGACCTGGCGGGACGGGATTCTCGCGACCTGGGCGAACCGCTTCCGGTGCCATGCTCCCAACGGCGGGCAGCAGTCGTTCACCTTCGACGTGCAGTGGGTGACGTCCGGGGCTCACCACGTCGTACGGGTGCAAGCGGGTCCGGCGCGCTCGAACATGACCAACTGGGACACCAACGACACCGGCAACGTCGCCGCGCACGAGTTCGGCCACATGATCGGGCATCCCGACGAGTACGCCGACGCGACCTGCCCGGCCCGCAACCCGGTCAGCACGGGCACCGTGATGGACGACAACACCGAGACGGTGGCCCGGCTCTACAACCGGCTGGCCGCCTTCCACGGTGCCGGTCACACCCCGGTGGCGGGCGGTCCCTTGGAACCAGGAGAGCAGGATCAGGCGATGGCGACAGTGAAGCTGATCGACAACCTCAAGCCGGAGCCGCGGACCCGGGTGCTCGAGCGCCTGCGATCGGTGGCAGCGGCGGACGGGGCGGTGCCCGAAGGGCTGGGCGAGGCCGAGATCACCTTCGAGGTGAGCGGCGGGGCTCCGGGTGAGCGGTACGCGTACCGGTTGGGGGTCCGGGCCGACGGTACCGCCGAGCGGCGTGAGCTGGACGAGCTGGGCGGGACCATGACGGTGGGTGGCACGATGACGGTGGGCGGGGACGCCGAGCCCCACCCGGTCGCCGAGACGTCCGGAGCCGTGGACAGCCGACTCGCCGCTCGGGTCTTCGCTGCCGCACGGGAAGCGGGACTGTTGGACGACGAGGCGCCGAGTCTGCCCGAGCAGGGTGGGGAGCTGGTGCCGGACAGCCTGGTGGCCGTCCTCACCGTGCGGGACGGGGATGCGATCCGTCGGGTCGTCGTGCCCGCCGCCGAACCGGCCACCGGCGGGGACCCGCTGGCGGCCGCGGCGGCGGACGTGCCGCTGAGCACGCCGATGCAGCTGCGATCGGCCTCGGCCGACGCGCTGCAGCCGGTGCTCGCCGCTCTGCGGGAGGTCGAGGCGGCTCTGTAGGCGCGCGGTCGACGCACCCGGACAAGCAAGAAGGCGCCGGCCCCGGGGGGCCGCGCCGTCACCGGGGGT
>JBMDXL010000111.1:0-8268 GCA_048594465.1 Microlunatus sp.
AGCGCCGAGGTGTCGTCCCCGTGGCGGGCGGCACTCACGAAGTCGTCGAGGAGTCGTTGGGCCCGCTCCGCGCGGCCTCCGTCAGACTCCGCCGCGGGCGACCCGGCGGCCTCAGAGGCCGGAGTGGAGGGTGCGGCCGCCGTCGGGGCGAGCACGGAGCAGCCGGTCAGCAGACCGATGAGCAGGAGGATCGCGGTCAGCCGGTGGACCGGCCTCGTGATTCCTCCGGGGCCGGAGACGCTCAGCCCGGCCGACGCGCGCCGGAGAACGGCATCGAGTCGAGCGAGGCGTACTCGACGCTCTTGCCCGGGCGCGGGGCGTGGATGATCTGCCCGTTGCCGGCGTAGAGGCCGACGTGGCTGGGGCTGGACCCGTAGTAGAAGACGAGATCGCCCGGCTGGAGCTCGGACTTCGACACCGAGCGGCCGACGCCGATCTGGGACTGGGAGGTGCGCGGCAGCGAGACGCCGACCCTGGACCAGGCGGCCGAGGTGAGACCGGAGCAGTCGTACGCGCTCGGGCCGGCCGCGGCGAACCGGTACGGCTTGCCCAGCTGGGACTTCGCGAAGGCCAGGGCGCGGGCACCCTTGCTCGAACCGTCGGACACCGGGTCGGTGGAGGTGTCGGTCGCGCCGACCGTGCCACCCTCGGCCGCCGCCTGGGCCTCGTCACGCGCCTTCTGCTCCTCGGCCGCGATGCGCTGCTGCTCCTCGGCGGTCAGCTTGGCCAGCACGGTCTTGGACTCGGCGATCTTGCTGTCCGAGGACGCCCGCAGCTTGGTCAGCTCGGCCTGCTCCTTGGTCAGCTGCGCGGACTGGGTCTCGGTCGACCGCTCGAGCTCGGTGAGCTTGGCCTGCTCCTCCTGGAAGTCCTGGAGTGCGGCGTTCTGGTTCTCACTGAGCTTCTCGACAGTGGAGACCTGGCTCAGGAAGTCGTCGGTGTCGTCGCTCAGCAGCAGCTTGGCGGCCGTGTCGAGATGACGGTTCTGGAACTGCGCCAGGGCGACCTGACCGGCCTGCTTGCGGAGCCGCTCGACCTTGCTGGTCTGCGTCTTGACGTCGGCCTTCTTCAGCTTCAGCGTGGCCTGGCTCTGGGCCAGCCCCTGCTTGACACCCACGTACTCCTGGTCGATGGCCGCGGCCTCGGTCTCCAGCTGCGCGATCTGGGCCTTGGCCTCCTCCACCGTGAGCGGCGGGTCGGCCTGCGCCAGCTGGGGAGCGGTCACGAAGGCTCCGGTCAGGGCCAGCGCCGACAGTCCGAGGGCGGCGGTGCGGGCGTAGCCGCGCAGACGTCCCCCGACGTGAGCGGCCTCGGAACTCCGTGAGGTCACCCGATCAGGTTAGGTCACGGAAAGGTCACTGCAAAATCGTTCCGCCGATTTCACAGCCTCCTGACAGGGACGCCGATCACCCGGATTCGGTCCACTCCAGCGGGGTCTGCACCGCCTGCACGCGACGCGCCCCGGGGATCAGCCGCAACGGCGGGACCAGCCCGGCGCGCGCGAGCTCGGCCAGGGCCTGCTGCTCGTCGGAGTCCAGGTCCACGCCGTGCGGAGGCGATCCCAGCAGCACCGTGACCACGCAGTCCGAGCACGCCGGCCCCCGCGCCACGCACGAGTCACAGTCCACGTGCACCGTGTCCATCACACCCACCTCATCCCACCTCGTTGCCGGCCCACCCGCGGCAGGATCCGATCTGCGGCACACCCTGCCGGAGGGCACTGACAGTGCTGGTTCTGCTCACTGTTGTTCTGCTCACTGTTGTTCTGCTCACTGCTGGTTCTGCTCACTGCTGGTTCTGCTCACTCGCTGCGCCGTCCGGGGTGTCGAAGATTCCGTCAATCGACGGCATCTCGTGCACCAGGAGCCGCCCCACCCGAACATTCCGTCAGTCGACGGCATCTCACGCACCAAGAGCCGCCCGAACCCGAACAATCCGTCAATCGACGGCATCTCACGCACCCCGAGCCGCCCGAACCCGAACAATCCGTCAGCTGACGGAATCTTCGACAGTGCGGAGCCGCTCTCAGGCTGGACGAGACTCCCCCGCCGGACATCGCGGCGCGAGACTGGGGCCATGACCGATGCCCGGGATCCCGATCGCTACGCCCACGGCCACCACGCGTCCGTCCTGCGGTCGCACCAGTGGCGTACCGCGGAGAACTCGGCCGGCTACCTCCTCCCCCAGCTGCGGCCCCAGGACCACCTGCTCGACGTCGGCATGGGTCCGGGCACCATCACCCTGGACTTCGCGGAGCGGTTGAGCGACGGCTGGGTGACGGGCATCGACAGCGCGGAGAAGGCCGTCACCACGACCCGTGCGCTGGCGGAGGAGCGCGGGGTCGACCGGATCACGCTGGAGGTCGGCAACGTCTACGCCCTCGCGTACGCCGACGACAGCTTCGACGTCGCCCATGCCCATCAGGTCCTGCAGCATCTCTCCGACCCGGTGGCCGCGCTCGGCGAGATGCGCCGCGTCGTCAGGTCCGGCGGTCTGGTCGCGGCGCGGGACGCCGACTACGCCGCCATGACCTGGTACCCGTCCGATCCCCGGCTCGACCGCTGGCTGGAGCTCTACCACCAGGTCGCGCGCGCCGCGGGCGGGGAGCCCGACGCGGCCCGCCGACTCCGGCAGTGGGCGCAGCGGGCCGGCTTCTCCGACGTGACGTACACGGCCTCGACCTGGTGCTTCGCCAGTCCCGAGGAGGTCGCCTGGTGGTCTCAGACCTGGGCCGAGCGCGTGGTCCGCTCCGACTTCGCCACCCAGGCGCTGGCGGGCGGCCTTGCGGACGAGGCCGAGCTGGAGGAGCTGTCCGCCGGGTGGCGCTGGTGGGGCGACCAGCCCGACGCCTGGTTCGCCGTCCTGCACGGGGAGCTGCTGGCCCGCGTCCCCTGAGGGAGAACCGGTCGGAGCGCGGACCGGCCAGTGACGAGAGCGCCGTCCCGAACGACCGTGCAGCGAGTGACGAGCACATTGTCGGACCCGGCCTCTAGTTTTCGACCCATGACCGCGACCAGGGCCACCGCCGCCGGGGCGAGCCTCCAGGACTCCTTCGAGGACCTCGGCACGCACCTGTCCCAGGTGACGTTCTGCGTGGTGGACCTGGAGACCACCGGCGGGGCGGAGACGGACGCGATCACCGAGTTCGGCGCGGTCAAGGTCCGGGGCGGCGAGGTGATCGGGAAGTTCCAGACGCTGGTCAACCCTCGGAGCCACATCCCGCCCCTCATCGCCGTGCTCACCGGGATCACCAACTCGATGGTGGCGGACGCTCCCCCGCTGACCGAGGTGCTGCCGTCCTTCCTGGCCTTCGCCGAGAACACCGTGATCGTGGCGCACAACGCACCGTTCGACACCGGCTTCCTGCGGCGGGGGTGCGAGGCGCTCGGCTCCCCGTACCCGAAGTGGCCCGTCCTCGACACGGCCGCCCTGGCCCGGGCCATCCTGCTGCGCGACGAGGTGCCGAACTGCCGACTCGCGACCCTGGCTCAGCACGTGAAGTCGCCCACCCGACCGAACCACCGCGCGCTCACCGACGCCGAGGCCACCGTCGACGTGCTGCACGCGCTGATCGAGCGGGTCGGCAACCTCGGCGTCCACACCATCGAGGACCTCCGCGAGTTCACCCGCCGGGTGTCGCCCCAGCGACGGGCGAAACGGACCTGGGCCCAGGACCTGCCCGAGCAGCCGGGGGTGTACCTGTTCGTCAGCGAGCGCGACGACGCTCGCGAGGTGCTGTACGTGGGCACGTCGCGCAACATCCGGCGCCGGGTCCGGACCTACTTCACCGCTGCCGAGAAGCGGCCCCGGATGGAGGAGATGGTCCGGGTCGCGACCGGCGTCGAAGCCGTCCCCTGCGCCACCGCTCTGCAGGCCGAGGTGGTCGAGCTCCGGCTCATCGCCAGCCACGCCCCCCGCTACAACCGGCGCTCCAAGTTCCCCGAACGCAACCTGTGGATCAAGATCACCGAGGAGGCGTTCCCGCGGCTGAGCGTGGTCCGTGCCGTACGGGACGACGGGGCCACCTACTTCGGCCCGTTCCGCCGGCGGAAGTCCGCCGAGGAGGTGGTGCTGGCGGTCTACGACGGCTTCCCCATCCGGCAGTGCACCCAGCGGCTGAGCACCCGCCGGGCCTCGCCCGCCTGCGCACTCGCCGACATGGACCGCTGCGCGGCACCGTGCACCGGCAAGATCTCGGTGGACGGCTACGGCGACCTGGTCGAGCAGGTCCGGACAGCTCTGGCCGACGACGTCCGACCCGCGGTGCGCGGGCTGCGGGAGCGGCTGCAGCGACTCGCCGAAGACCAGCGGTTCGAGGAGGCGGCCACCGTCCGCGGACGGCTCGACACCCTCATCCGTACGGGGGTCCGGTTCCACCGGGTGCGCAGTCTGGCCGCCTGTCCCGAAATCGTCGCCGCCCGGCGGACCGACGACGACTGGGAGATCCACATCATCCGCTACGGCCGGCTGGCCGCAGCCGGCGTCGCGCGACCGGGAGATGTGCCGCAGGCGGTCGCCCGGGCCGTCCGGGCCACCGCCGAGACGGTGCTGCCCCCGGTCGGCCCGCTCCCGGCCGCCGGCATCGAGGAGACCGAGCGGATCGCGGCCTGGCTGGAGCAGCCCGGGTCCCGGTTGATGGAGCTGACCGGTGACTGGGCCTGGCCCCTGCACGCGACCCTGGACCATCCGGGCCTGGTCACCGAGCTCGGCGTCGGCACGTAGGCGCCGTCGCCCACCGCCGCTGGGGTGCACCGGACCCCGCGACGAGGGTTGGCCCTCGGCGGCTGGACCGGGGGTCCATAAGATGGCGCCATGCTGACCGCGATCGTCTTCGTCAAGGCCGACGTGTCCCGGATCCCCGAGATCGCCGAGGAGATCGCGGCCCTGCCCGGAGTGAGCGAGGTGTACTCGGTCACCGGCGCCATCGACCTGATCGTGCTGGTGCGCGTGTCCGGCCACGAGCAGGTGGCCGAGGTGGTCGCCGACCGGCTGAACAAGGTGGTCGGCGTGCAGGAGACCGAGACCCACATCGCCTTCCGGGCCTACTCCAGCCACGACCTGGAAGCCGCGTTCGCCCTCGGCGACGCGTGAGTCCGGCCGCGACGACCACTCGCCTGCCCCGGGCCCTGCTGGTCGTCCTCGGGATCCTGGTGGTCGCGTTCCTCGTGACGCTGGTGATCCTGCTGTCGGTGGTGCGGCCGCCGTCGTACGACCCGGTGCCGGTGCCGAGCGTCAGCCGTACGTAGTCCGGCCCGGTCGCGCAGCGGCGGTCACCGCCCGGGGTCACCAGTGCCGGCCGGATCCCACCGCGACGTCACGAACGGCGAGAAGACCCGCACGTCCGGTAGCCGGATCCCACCGCGACGTCACGGACGGCGAGAAGACCCGCACATCCGGCAGACGGATCCCACCGCGAAGTCACGGACGGTGAACCGGCGCGCCCACCACCCCACGCGGCAGCAGACCCCTCGCAGGTCAGAGGGCGATCTTGGCCACCACCAGGCCGAGGCAGACAGCTACCAGGGCGAGCATGCCGACCAGCTGGATGGCCATCCGGTTCTGCCGCGGGGCGTAGGCGAGGATGGCGCCGGAGACGCCGCCCATGATGATGCCGCCGATCAGGCTGACCCAGCCGAAGCTGGAGAACCCGACCAGCACGGCGTAGAGCACCAGCAGCACCAGCAGACCGATGTCGGGACGGACGTCCTCCCCGGTCTTCGCCTTGCCGATCGTGTTCGCGGCCAGCAGACCGACGATGGCCGACGCCGCCCCCACCGACCAGGAGGAGGAGGGCGCCAGCAGGAAGAACAGCGTCGCCCCGCCGAAGCCGGAGGCGAGGAACAGCAGCCCGAAGCGCCAGCTGCCGAGCTCGGACTCCAGCGCCCGACCGGCGAGCCAGAGCACCAGCAGGTTCATCAGGACCCCGAGCAGCTGACCGGACACCAGCGAGGTCGTCACCAGCCGCCAGAACTGACCGACGGACACGTAGCTGTTGCTCATGGCCAGCAGACCGGACGCCAGACCGCCCGTGATCAGGTCGAGCAGCCAGACCGCGACGAAGGTCCCCATCAGGACCTTCGTCGCCAGCGCCCCACCGGGCCGGATGGTGGCGCCGAACTTCGTCCTCGGCCGCCGCCCGGTGACCCGCCCCAGACCCACGCAGCGCGGGCACTGGAAACCGACCGAGGCCTCGGTCATGCACTCACCGCAGATCGGACGCCGGCACCGCTGGCAGGTGATGCCGGTCATCCGGTCCGGGTGCCGGTAGCAGCCGGTGAAGTTCGGGGCGGTGAAGCTCGGCCCGGGCTCGCTCACGACGCCCTCTCGCTCAGGTTACCGGTCGGGGCGAGGTCACTCGCTGATGTCGACGGAGTCGATCACCACGGGCTCGGCCGGGCGATCCATCCGACCGGTCTTCACCGAGGCGATCGCGTCGACCACGTCGCGGCTGGACTGGTCCGCCACCTCGCCGAAGATCGTGTGCTTGCGGTTGAGGTGCGGCGTCGGGCCGACGGTGATGAAGAACTGCGACCCGTTGGTGCCGGGGCCGGCGTTGGCCATGGCCAGCAGATAGGGCTTGTTGAAGGCCAGCTCGGGGTGGAACTCGTCGGCGAAGGCGTAGCCGGGCCCCCCGGTGCCGGTGCCCAGCGGGCAGCCGCCCTGGATCATGAAGCCGTCGATCACGCGGTGGAAGACCAGACCGTCGTAGAACTTGCCCGTGGTCGGCTGACCGGTCTTCGGGTCCGCGTACTCCTTGGTGCCCGACGCCAGACCGACGAAGTTGGCCACCGTCTTGGGAGCGTGGTCGGGGAACAGGTTGATCGTGATGTCGCCGTGATTGGTGTGCAGCGTCGCCGTGGTGGCCACCGGTCGTCGTACCTTCCGTCAGTCTCCGTCGGCGGTCGAGGAGATCGGGAGCCATCCTGTCATGCGCGGCCAAGGCGCCCCGCGCAGCGACCCGGGGCTTCCCAGGGCACGGACGGGGCCGACCGGCTCCGAGCGGGCGACCGGTCGACCGGTACGGTGGTCCGAGCCAGATCCCGCCGTTCGCACGGGATCTCCTGCCGCACTTGATGATGGAGGAATGTGATGGGGAAGAAGAACAGCCCAGCCGAGGTGGTGACCGAGGAGGTTCTGCCGGCGGTGCAGGACTTCGCTCATCTCGCGGCTGATCGGATCAGCGCGGCCGCGGACCGGGTCGGACCGTTGGCGCACCAGGCGGCCGACGCCGTCAGCCCGTACGCCCAGCAGGCCCGGGACCGGGTGGTCGACACCGTCAGCCCGTACGCCCACCAGGTCGGCGAGGCCGTCGGCGACAAGGTCGGTCCGTACGCGCACCAGGTCAGCGAGACCGTGGGCCCGTACGCCAAGTCGGCCAAGCAGCGGGGCGCGCAGGTCGCCCACGACGCCGTGGAGAAGTTCGGGCCGGTCTTCGAGGACGCCCTGGACAAGGTGCCGCCGGCCGTCGAGGCCGCCAAGAGCAAGATGCACGACGACGTCTTCCCCAAGCTCGCCGAGGCCCTGGCCGCCGCGGCGGCGGCGCCGATCGTGGTCGAGGCCACCGACCGGGGCAAGGCCGTGGTCGCGGAGGCGAGCGGTCGTGGCAAGGCCGTGGTGGCCGCCGCCAAGGGTGAGGTCGCCGCGCCGAAGCCGAAGAGCCGCTGGCTCAAGCGGCTGGCCATCGTGCTCGCCGTGGGCGGTGTCGCCGCCCTGGTCGCCCGCAAGCTGCTGGGCAGCTCCGACGCGGACTGGCAGGCCGCACGGCCCACCGCCCCGTACGTCCCGAAGCCCGCGGCCCCCGCCGGCCCGGCCACCTCGCCGGCCAGCACCTGGTCGGCGGCGACCGATCCCACCTCGGCCAGCAGCGCCAGCGCGGTCACCGCCGTCGAGACCGACGACGACACCTCCGCCGTCGCCGGGGTCGAGCAGGAGATCGGCGACCAGGCCGACAGCGACCAGTCCCCCACCGGGACCGAGGCCGAGCTGGGCTCCGAGAGCGGCGAGGACGTGGATCCCGACGCCGTCGAGGGTGAGGGCGACGAGACCACCGAGGACGCCGACACCGAGGGTGGCGAGGCGTCCGCGTCGGGCGACACCGAGACCACGGACGACAACACCAAGTAACCGGCGGAAGACACCTCGGGTGCGCGGGACGACACCTCCCGCGGATGGACGACACCTGACCCGAGAAACATCGGCTGCAGCGCTCACAACGGCACCTCCGACAGGGCTTTCTCTTCACAGAGGCCCGATCAGGAGGAACCGTGA
>JBMDXL010000112.1:0-1787 GCA_048594465.1 Microlunatus sp.
AGACGCGTCCCAGGCCGCTCTCCCGGAAAGCCGCTCGAGCGAAAACGCGCTCGTACTCGTCCAACCGTGATAAGAACACGAGGTGAAGAAAAAGCGGCTCTCCTCCTTCGTCGGTGTCCTCGCCCTCGCGGTTTTCTCCCCAGTGCTCGCCGGGTGCGCAGGAGGTCCAGTCGTCTCCTGCGACGGCAAGGCCAACAATGTCCACCAGTCGTCGGGAACGTCCACCAGCATGGATGGAAAAGCCACCGGAACCTGCACCGGGGCGGTCTCTGTCTCGGGGTATGTAGAGATACAGCAGAAGACGTCTGCATGAACCGCCCCGGGTTTGGTGCCGCTGCTGTTTGAGTCCAGGAGGATGGACAGCATGCCGAAGAAGATCGATGATGAGCTGAAGGCCAGGGCGGTACGTCTGGTCACCGAGCACCGGGGCGAGTACCCGAATCTGACGGCCGCTTCGTTGGCGGTGGCCAAGCAGCTCGGCGTGGGCAAGGAATCCGTGCGCCGGTGGGTGATCCAGGCCGATGTCGACGCCGGCCGCCGCGAAGGGACCACGACGGAGGAGTCCGAGGAGATCAAGCGGCTGAAGACCGAGAACCGTCGACTGCGAGAAGACGTGGCGATCTTGAAGGCGGCAACGTCTTTCTTCGTGGGGGAACTCGACCCCCGCAACCGCTGATGATGGGTTTCATCGACACCCTGCGCGCCGAGGGCCATGCGGTCGAGTCGATCTGCCGAGTGCTGCGCGAGCAGGGCTGCCAGATCGCCGCACGGACCTACCGATCCTGGAAGAACCCCGCTCGCTGCGTCGCGGCTCGCACCCTGTCCGATGCCGAGGTCGTCGACGTGGTGCGGGATCTGGCCTGGACCTGGTGTGCGAAGACCGGTCGGCTCAAACTGAGCCCAGAAGGGCTCTACGGCCGTCGCAAGATGACTGCGCTGGTGCGTCGCTCTCGGCTCCCTGAGGCCTCGGCCGGCAGCGTCGACCGAGCCATGCGCTGCTTGGGCTTGTCCGGGGTACGGCGCAACAAGGGAGTCCGGACCACCGTCCCAGCCAAGAACGGCAAGCGGGCCGGCGACCTCCTCGACCGCGACTTCACCGCACCTGCGCCGAACCGGGTCTGGGTCACCGACTTCACCTACGTGCGGACGTGGTCGCCGGCCTGGGTCTACGTCGCGTTCATCGTCGATGTGTTCTCCCAGCGGATCGTGGCCTGGCACGCCTCGACATCGAAGGCCACCGATCTGGTCATGATCCCGCTTCGGATGGCGATCTGGCAGCGTGACCACGAGGGCAACCCCGTCGTCGCCGAGAACTTGATCCACCACTCCGACGCCGGATCGCAGTACACCTCGATCCGGTTCACCGACCACCTCGAGCTCGAAGGCATCCAGCCCTCCATCGGCTCGGTCGGCGACGCCTACGACAATGCGCTGATGGAGACGATCAACGGTCTCTACAAGGCCGAGTGCATCCGCACCACGGTCTTCCACGAAGGCCCTTTCCGCACGATCGCCGACGTCGAGTTCGCGACCTCCGGCTGGGTCGACTGGTACAACCAACGACGACTCCACGGGAGCCTTGGCATGATCAGCCCCGTGGAGTACGAGCAACACCACTACGCAGCCCTCAACCGAGAGCCGCAACCCGCATAGCAGCGGCAAGGACCTGGGGCGGTTCAGGGCGCGCAGGCCGACCGCGGTCGGCTTGCGCTCTCCCGACCCCCACACGCGTGCGTTATCCGACCACGGCCGGCAAACGCCCGCCCCCGACCCCCACACGCGCCCCC
>JBMDXL010000113.1:0-4544 GCA_048594465.1 Microlunatus sp.
TCACCTCGGGCCGCCGCGCGGGGGGGACGTCGGCGAGGGCCCCGTCGGTGACGACACCGTCGGCGGCGAGCGGGGTGAGCACCGGGTCGACCCAGCCCGGACGTCCGGCACCGGGGACGGGGTCGAAGACCACGACGGGCACCTCGGCGTCCAGGACCGGGCGGTCGGAGGCCCAGGGGCCGGGGTCGACGACCACGGGGAGCCACGTGGCGTCCGGCAGATCCGTCAGCAGCCCGGCGGCCGTCACGAACACCGGCCCCGGGAAGCGGCGGAGCTGGTTCCGCAGCGTCGTCGTCCGCTTCTCCAGGCGGGCCAGCCGCTTGGCCCCGACCGCCGCGTACGGGTTCCAGGGCCGTCCGGTCTGCTCGGAGGGCACCCGGACGTCGGAACCGGACGCGACCACCCCGACGTGCAGACCTGCCGCCCGGAAGCGGTGGGCATCGGCGACGACCGACTTCCCGGTCAGTCCTCGGCCCGTCTCGAGCAGCAGGTGCGTGAACATCTCCCCGACGTAGCGGCGCAGTGCAGCGGCCGCCTCGGTCTCGTCGGTCGACCTGCTGGGGTCGGCGACGACGTCGGCCGGGTACGGGTCGGGGTCGTCGACCAGGCGGCAGCTGAGGGCGTCGGAGTCGGGCCGCTCCCGGCGGACGGCCGCGGCCCAGCCGGTCGCCTGGCCGTGGTGGTTCCGCGGTCCGATCAGGAGGCGTCGTGCGGCTGCCGGTTCCGGCTGCCGCTCGGCCAGGACACCGTCGGGGATCACGCGGGGGCGATAGGCCACGCGGCGGCACCCCCGGGGCCCTTCAGGATCTCGAGGCGGCCGTGTCGCGGCGGTCCACGACGGCCCGGGCCGCGTCAAGGAAGCCCTCGGCGTACGGCTCGGGGAAGTCGCCGAGGTAGTAGACCTTCGTGTCCCGCCGGGCCTGCGCCAGGGGGTCGCTCCCGAGCAGCGCGTCGCAGACGGCGCCGAGGTTGCTCAGGTCCTCCTCGAGCACGTACGCCGCCTTGGCCGCCGGTGCGTCGACCAGCAGCTGCTCCGGGGTGGTGCCGACGGACACGATGGCGAACGGCTTGTCCGACCGCAGGTAGTCCGACACGACGGCGGACACGTCGGAGACCATGGCGTCGGAGGCGTTGAAGCAGTCCTCGACGGTCATCGCCTGCTCGGCGGCCGGCCCCCACAGGTGCGCCCGCCCCGTCCGGGCCTTGTCGGCGGCGAGCAGCCGTCCGATCTCGGTGATCATGTCGACGCAGTCGCGGTAGCGGTAGTTGAACGGGTGCGCCCGGAACACGACCCGGGCGCCCCGGTCCAGCAGGGCCTGCACGATCTTGCGACCGATGGGCAGGGAGAACACCCGGCTGTCGGAGAAGGGTCCCTGCCAGGTCGGCGCGTAGAGCACCGTGGGCGGGTCGGCCTCGGCCATCGGCACCTCGGCGGGCCTGATCACCTCCACCTGGGGCCGGCCGACGATCCGGAACTTCTCCTCCGGGATGTGGACCCCGTGACGGGCGTAGCGATCGACCCCCGCACGGCCAGCCGCGAACAGCAGGTCGTAGATCGCGTGCACGGGGTTGTAGCAGGCCGGCTTCTCCGAGTCCCCGTGGTTCAGCCAGACGTGCGTCAGCTCGCGGCGCTCGACCAGGTGGCTGTTGCGGGCGGCGTTGTTGACGTAGAACGCGGTGGTCAGGGACGGCACCACGATCTCCTCCACGCTCCGCAGAGAGGGGCGGAAGATGATCGGCACCTGGATACCCGCCGCCTCGGTCACCTCGGCGATCTCGCGCAGCATCGGCACGGTGCGGGTGACGAACACGTACCGGCGACCGATCCGGCGGAAGTACGGCAACCACATGCCGACCTGGTAGGCGGCCCCCACCGTGGAGGAGAAGTAGACGACGAACTCCGGGCCGTACGCGGCGAGGGCCTCGGGGAAGTGCAGATCGGCGTCCACCACCCGCCGGGCGCGCACCAGTCCGCGGCCCAGGGCGTCGACCATGGCCACGAAGGCCACCAGGGCGAGCACCCCGCCGATCAGCGAGGGCCATCCCGCTGCGGTGCCGACGAGCCCGAGCACCAGGGCCCCGGTCCCGATGATCATGGTCAGACCCCTCGGCCACGGGTTGTCGGGCACCGACACGGCTTCGGGGAAGTTCCGCACCTCGAGGCCGATCCGACCCCAGCAGCGCGACACGTAGTTCTCCCCCACCACGCTCAGGGCCAGCATCGCCCCCGCCGCCGTCAGGACGGGGAGGTCGGCGCCGCGATCGTGACCGAGGACGAGCATCGTGGCCACCAGGATCATCCGGACCACGCCGAGGCGTCCGAGCAACCGGTCCGTGGCCCGGAAGTCGACCAGGTCCTCCCAGGACGCGGCCAGTCCGATGGCCAGACCGAGCAGACCGGCGACCAGGGCCGGCAGGACCCGGTCGCTCGTGACCGCCAGCAGCAGACCGAGGAGGGCGACACCGGTGCCGGCGAGGTTGAGCACGATCGGCTGCAGGGTACGTCGGTAGCCGGCCAGGACGGACCGCAGATCCGGCCGATCGCCGCCCTCCACGTCGGCCGCGTCCTGTCCACCCTCGGACTCGGCCGCGTCGCGGGTCTCCTCGTCGTCGTCCTCCAGCTCACCCGAGGCCTGGTGCGTCGCCACGTCGAGGACGGCGTCGGTGAAGGCGTCCGCGTAGGTCTCGGCCGGGAAGTCGCCCAGGTAGTCGCTGCGGATGATCGCGCGGTCCCCGGCGATCGGGTCGTCCCCGAGCATCCGGTCCAGCATCGGGTCGAGATCGGCGAGATCGCCCCGGACCACGTACGACGCCCGGGACACCGGGTACTCGAGCCGGAACGCGTCCGGTTCGGAGGGCACCGCGATCATGGCGAAGGGCTTGCCGGAGAAGAGGTAGTCCGACACCACGCTGGAGACGTCGGTCACCATGGCGTCGGAGCCGTTCATGCAGTCGAGGATGCCGAGGTCGGTCTCGGCGGCCCGCCCCCAGCGGTGCTGCCGGCCGGACGCGGTCGCGTCGGCGGCGAGGATCGCCTGGATCCGGGCGATGGTCGCCGCGTCCGCCGGGTCGGAGTAGCTGAAGGGGTGCGGCCGGAAGATCACTGTCGCTCCGCGGGCCACGAGCGCGGTGACGATCCTCTCGCCCACCGGCAGGGAGTAGAGCATCGTCTCCTCGACGTGCCCCTTCCAGGTGGGCGCGTACAGCACGACCGGGTGCTCCACCGCACCGATCGGCCGGTCGGTGCGCTGCACGTCCTCGGCCTGCGGCCGCCCCACCACGCGCAGCTTCTCGGCGGGGATCCGGACGCCGTGGTCGCCGTAGCGCCGGGTCGCGGCCGGGCCCGCGCAGAAGACCTGGTCGTACATCGCGTGGGTCGGGTTGAACGACGGCGGCTTGTCCGAGTCGCCGTGCCCCAGGTACACGTGGGTGAGGCGGTGGTAGCGGACGAAGGCGCCGTTGCCGGAGGACGCGTTGACGTAGAACGCCGCCTTGATCGACGGCACCACCAGCGCGTCCAGGTCCGCGATCCGGCGGCACTCGATCACCGGCACGTCGGTGAGTCCGGCCAGGACCTCGGCCGGGACCCGGTCCCGGGTGACGATCACGAACCGGCGGCCGGCGCGCTTGAGATAGGGCACTCACATCGTGATCTGGTAGGACGCGTCGTCGGGGCGGGAGGTGTAGACCACGAACTCGGGCTCGTAGGCGGCCACCGCCGCCGGCACCGTGGTGCGCTGGGCCCGGCTGCCCAGGATCTTGCGTCGCCCGTCCAGGGCCAGCACGCCCGCGGCGAGGAAGGCCAGCACGGCCAGCCCGACCCACCACCAGGCCGAGACACCGACGGCGGCGAGCAGCAGACCGAGGGCCGTGACGCCGACGTTGGCGGCGACCGCCGGGGTGCCGAGATCGCGGGCCGGGACGTCGGCGGGGACGCCCGGCAGGTGGGCGACGAAGCGCACCTGGTGGACGGCGGCCCGGCGCAGCAGCGGGCCGGTCACGACGACGGCCACCAGCAGGGCGGCGGCGAGACCGGCCGCGGCACCGGGTCCCGGGCCACCCAGCGACGAGGCGTACGCCACGGCCGTCCCGGCGATCAGCAGGGCGCGTGGCACCAGCGCGGTGCCCAGGGTCGCCCCGGCGCGGTTGGTGGCGGCGAGCCACGGGCGGACCAGCCGCAGCACCACCCCGGCGAGCAGCGCCCCGAGCAGGACCAGGCCGAGTCCCCGGGCGCCGACCAGCAGCGCGCCGATGCCGATCGTGCCGGCGGCGACGGCGGTCGCGTCGACGACCAGATCGCGCACGATCAGGCGGTGGGGGTTGCTCAGCTGGGCGTCAGCCATCGATCGCTCGGGTCCTCACGTCAGGGGGGGTGGTGCTCTAGAGGGCGGCATGAGTCTAGGGTCTGGGCGCCCCGAACCACGGGAGCCGGACCGCCGCCGGCGACCCCGGCCCCGAACACGCCGAGGTCGCGCGGACGAGGAGTTGTCCGGTCCGTGTTGGTAGCGTGCGCTGCCAGAACCGGAACGCCAGGAGTCTGCTTC
>JBMDXL010000114.1:0-2927 GCA_048594465.1 Microlunatus sp.
GCGCTCCGCGGAGCTGATGACCCAGCTGCGCGGTGCCGGACTCGCCGCGGTGATCAGCGGCGCCGGACCCACCGTGCTGGTGCTGGGGGAGGGCGCTGACCTGGCTGCGGCCGAGGGCGCCGGCTGGGTGCCGGCGGCCCAGGGGTTCTCCGTCCGTCGCGGCCGGGTGGGACCGGGGGCACGGGTGGCCGACGTCCGGGCGGAATAGAACGCTTCCCGACGCGGTTGGAGACGGTGAGGCTCGCCGTGGTCGCGCTGTGTCCGATCGCTTCGCGATGGTGCTAGCCTTTCTGCAGCCGAACGGTGAACCGCGTCGGATTTCCCTCTGACGAGCCGTGTACCGTTCCGGCCAAAGCGCCGACAGGTCCGGCGCGACGGATCAGATTCATCCCCCCGTCGACACTCCGACACCACCGAATCCTGCGGTGGCACCGGAGGGGCCTGAGAAGACACCGTGGCGTACGCGAGCGAATCGACCGCGACGACTCGATGTGAATCTGGACTGGGCGTCGTTCGCCCACTCCGAAAGGACAGTCGTGCCCGTCCGCGCCGAAGCGCAGACCGCCCCGTCCGAAGAGTCGGGTGACCGTCGTCGGCGCAAGGGCGCCGGACTCGCCGGCATGGTGCTGCCCGAGCTCAAGCAGCTCGCCTCCTCCCTGGGGGTCAAGGCCGGCGGCCTCCGCAAGGGTCAGCTGATCGACGCCATCCGCTCCGCGCAGTCGGGCGGCGGCAACGCTTCCGGTGGTGGCAACGCCCCCGGCAACGGCAACGCTTCCGGCAACGGGGCTCCCCGCGAGCGTCGGGCGGCCCGGGAGAGCCAGCCGGCGCTGGAGACCACCGCGGACTCCGCGCCCCGGGCGGAGAGCACCGGGACCGAGAGCGCCCGTCACGACGCCGGTGCTCGCACCGAGGACCGTCGGGCCGACAACCAGCGCGGCGAGGACCGTCGTGCCGAGCGCACCGACGACCGTCGGGCCGACCACCAGCGCGGCGACGGCAGCGGCGGGCACGAGGCCCGCGGGGACCAGGCGCCGAACGCCGACCAGCGCAGCGACCAGCCGCGGGCCGAACGCGAGTCGCGCGGGGACGACGCCCGCCAGGAGAACCGTCAGCACGGCGGCGAGACCACCGAGCAGCAGCCCCGGAACGAGCGGTCCGGCGACGAGTCGGCTGCCGGCGGCGACCAGCAGACCCGTGACCGTCGCGACACCGACCGGGCCGATCGGCAGAACGGCGACCGCACGGACCGCCAGGGCGGGGACCGCCAGAACAACGGCGGCAACGACCGGCAGAACGGCGGGAACGACCGGCAGAACGACCGGAACGCCAACGGCGGGAACGACCGCAACGGCAACACCAACCGCGACCAGCAGCGCCAGGGCAACCGGGGCAACGACAACCGGGGCAACGACAACCGGGGCAACGACAACCGCGGTAACGACCGCAACGACCTGGACGAGGACGGCGGCAACCGGCGTGGTCGCCGGCGTCGCAGCCGGGACCGCCAGAACCGCCGCAGCGGCGGCCGTGGCGCCGGTGGCGGCATGGACCGCTACGAGGCCGAGCCCGTGGTCTCCGAGGACGACGTCCTGACGCCGGTCAACGGCATCCTGGACGTGCTGGACAGCTACGCCTTCGTCCGCACCTCCGGCTACCTGCCCGGTTCCGACGACGCGTACGTGTCGCTGTCGATGGTCAAGAAGCTCGGGCTGCGCAAGGGTGACGTGCTCACCGGCGCGATCCGCGCGCCGCAGGACAGCGACCGCAAGGAGAAGTTCAACCCGCTGGTGCGGGTGGACACCATCAACGGTGCCGCGCCGGAGGAGGCGCGCAACCGCCCGGAGTTCGCCAAGCTGACCCCGCTCTACCCGCAGGAGCGGCTGAAGCTGGAGACCGCCCCCAACCAGCTGATGGGCCGGATCATCGACCTGCTGGCCCCGGTCGGCAAGGGCCAGCGCGGTCTGATCGTCTCCCCGCCCAAGGCGGGCAAGACGATGGCGATGCAGACCATCGCCAACGCGATCGCGGCCAACAACCCCGAGGTGCACCTGATGGTGGTGCTGGTCGACGAGCGGCCCGAGGAGGTCACCGACTTCCAGCGCACCGTGCACGGCGAGGTGATCGCCTCGACCTTCGACCGTCCGGCCACCGACCACACCACCGTCGCCGAGCTGGCGATCGAGCGGGCCAAGCGGCTGGTGGAGCTCGGCCACGACGTGGTCGTGCTGCTGGACGGCATCACCCGCCTGAGCCGGGCCTACAACAGCGCGGCCCCGGCCAGCGGCCGGATCCGCTCCGGTGGTGTGGACTCGGCGGCGCTCTACCCGCCGAAGAAGTTCTTCGGCGCGGCCCGCAACATCGAGCACGGCGGCTCGCTCACCATCCTGGCCACCGCGCTGATCGAGACCGGCTCGAAGATGGACGAGGTGATCTTCGAGGAGTTCAAGGGCACCGGCAACATGGAGCTGCGGCTGCGTCGCGAGTTCGCCGACAAGCGGATCTTCCCGGCCATCGACGTCGACGCCTCCAGCACCCGGCGCGAGGAGCTGCTGATGAGCCGCGAGGAGCTGAACATCATCTGGAAGCTCCGCCGCGTCCTCTCCGGTGGGGAGAACCTGCAGGGCCTCGAGATGCTGCTGGACCGGTTGCGCAAGACCAACAGCAACGCCGAGTTCCTGGGGGCGATCACCAAGTCGATCCCGGGCCGGGGCGAGTAGCCGGCCGAGCGACCCCGCGGGACTAAAACAGCCGGCCGGTCGGTTGGACGGTTTGGTGCCGCGGGGACTGCTACGGCACACTGATCCGTTGGTGCCGGTTCACGCCCGTCGATCCCGACCATGGCGACCCGGTGCCGGAACAAGGAGAACACCATGAAGCCCGACATCCACCCGACGTACGTGGAGACCCAGGTCACCTGCACCTGCGGC
>JBMDXL010000115.1:0-4200 GCA_048594465.1 Microlunatus sp.
CCTCGGCCGCGGCCTGCTGCGGCGTCGTCACCACGATCACCTCGGCGTTGGGCAGCTTCTGCCCCAGTGAGATCGCCACGTCCCCGGTCCCCGGGGGAAGATCCAGCAGCAGGAAGTCCAGATCGCCCCAGTAGACGTCGGCCAGCATCTGGGTCAGGGCCCGGTCCAGGATCGGTCCCCGCCAGGCGACGACCTGGTCCCGACTCGGCTTCAGCATGCCGATCGAGATCGCCTTCAGACCGTGGGTCGGCACCGGCATGATCATGTCCTCGACGGCGGTCGGGCGCGCGTCGGCGACCCCGAGCATGGCCGGCACCGAGTGGCCGTAGATGTCGGCGTCCAGGATCCCGACCGTCCGTCCCAGGCGGACCAGCGCCATGGCGAGGTTGACCGTCACCGAGGACTTGCCGACACCGCCCTTGCCGGACGCGATCGCGATCACGGTGGTCAGCGAGCCGGGCTGGGCGAACGGGATCTCCCGCTCCGCCTGACCGCCCTTGAGCAGCTCGCGCAGTCCGGCCCGCTGCTCGTCGCTCATCACGCCGAGGTCGACCTGGACCGTGTCGACACCCGCGACCGTCGACACCGCCGCGGTGACGTCGCGGCGCAGGGTGTCCTTCATCGGGCAGCCGGAGACGGTCAGCAGCACCTCGACCCGGACCAGACCCGGGGTGGGCTCCTCGACCGCGGCCACCATCCCCAGCTCGGTGATCGGCCGGCGGATCTCGGGGTCGTTGACCCGGGTCAGGGCGTCACGGACGCGATCGAGCAGAGGGGAAGCAGTCGAGACGGGCACCGGACCAGGTTAGTTGGCTCCGTCGGGGTCGGACGCCGACTGTGGCGGAGCCGACATCGCCACCGATGGTGCGCCGACCGGATCGGCCAGGATCTCGCCCAGCACGCGCCGTGCGTCGTCGGCCGCCACCGGGTCGGTGTCCCGCTGCCCGGCGACGGTGATCAGCGCCTTCCACAGCCCCCAGCCGCGACCGCGGGCCCAGGTGTCACGGTCCAGGCCCAGGGCGTCAGCGAAGGCGGCCCGGCCCGGACCCGTCAGCAGGGTCCAGGCGAGCACGACGTCACAGGCCGGGTCCCCGATGCCGCAGGTGCCGAAGTCGATCACCGCGGCCAGCCGGCCGTCGCGGACCAGCAGGTTGCCGTACGCGATGTCGCCGTGGAACCAGACCGGGGGTCCGGACCAGCGACTGGCGACGGCCGCGTCCAGGACCGCGGTCGCGGCGGGCACGTCCACCTCGTCGGCCACGGCGGCCAGGGCCGTCCTGGCTTCGTCGAGGTAGTGGTCGAGCGGCCCGCCCCGCCACCAGTTGTGCTGCCCGGGCAGCGGACCGCCGTCGGCCGGGCAGTCCCGCAGGGCGATCAGGAACCCGGCCACCGCCCGGGCGAAGGCGACCTGGTCGTCGATCCGGTCCGCGGTTGCCGGCTGCCCCTCGATCCAGGCGTAGACCGACCAGGGGTGGCGGTAGCCCGGTCCCGGGCGGCCCTGGGCGACGGGCCGGGGGATCGGCACCGGCAGCCGGGGGGCGAGCAGCGGCAGCCAGTGCTGCTCCTTGGCCACCTGCTCGGCGTAGAACCGGGACCGGGGGAGCCGGATCGAGAGGGTGCCACCCAGCCGGAAGGTGCGGTTGTCCCAGCCGCTGAGCTCGACGTCGGTCACCGGCAGATCGGCCCACGCGGGGAACTGCGCCGCCACCAGGCGGCGGGCCAGGTCGATGTCCGGGACCGGGTCGGGCTCCGGAGACGGGTCCGCCGATGTCACTCAGGCGCTCCGGTCCCGATCGCGCTCCCGTTCCCGTTCGCGGTCCTCGTCGTCCAGGTCGGCCAGGATCGAGCGGAGCTCGTTGCGCAGCTCGGAGCGTACGTAGTCCCGGGTGGCCAGCTCGCCGACCGACATCCGCAGGCCGGCGATCTCGCGGGCCAGGTAGTCCAAGTCCGCCCCGCGCTGGGCGGCCTGGTCCCGGTCCCGCTCGATGGCCACCCGGTCCCGCGACTCCTGCCGGTTCTGCGCCAGCAGGATCAACGGGGCGGCGTACGAGGCCTGCAGTGACAGCATCAGCGTCAAGAAGATGAACGGGTACTCGTCGAACCGCGGTCGGGGCGGACCGAAGGGCACGTTCCACAGCACCCAGCAGATGATGATGACCGTCATCCAGGCCAAGAAGCGGGCCGTGCCCATGAAGCGGGCGAAGCCTTCGGCGAAGGCGCCGAAGGTGTCGTTGTCCCAGCGGGGACGGGGCAGGATGGACCGCTTCCGCCGCCCGGGGGTGTTCAGCCGCTCCGGTTCGCGCTCCGCCCTAGCCACGGCTCACCGACCGACCGCGGGAGCGGCGCGACCCCAGATCGGCCTGGGCGGACAGGGCGTCCAGCTGGGTGCCGCGCCAGTCCGGCGGCAGCACGTGGTCGAGCACGTCGTCCACGGTGACCGCCCCGAGCAGGCGTCGGTCGGCGTCCAGCACGGGGGCGTTGACCAGGTTGTAGGTGGCGAAGTAGCGGGAGACGACGTGCAGCTTGGTCTCGGCCTGCAGCGGTTCCAGATCGGAGTCCAGCAACGCCGAGACCAGGGTCGACGGTGGCTCGCGCAACAGCCGCTGGAAGTGCACCCCACCGACGTAGCGACCCGTGGGTGTCTCCAGCGGGGAGCGGCAGACGTAGACCATGCAGGCCAGGGCCGGGGTGAGCTCGGCGTCACGGACCTTGGCCAGGGCCTCGGCGACCGTGGCGTCCGGGGCGAGGATCACCGGCTCCGGGGTCATCATGCCGCCGGCGGTGAAGTCCTCGTAGATGAGCAGCCGGCGGACGTCCTTGGCCTCCTCGGGCTCCATCCGGTTCAGCAGGCGTTCCGCGACCTCCGGCGCCAGCTCGCCGATCAGGTCGGCGGCGTCGTCGGGATCCATCTCCTCCAGGACGTCGGCGGCCCGTTCGGGGTCCAGTCCCTGGATCAGCTGGACCTGCTCCTCCTCCGGCAGCTCCTCCAGGGCGGCGGCCAGCTTGACGTCGTCCAGGGCCTCGGCGACCTCGGCCCGCCGCTCGGGAGACATGTTGTGCAGCTCGCGGGCGACGTCGGCTGCCTTCATGTCCTCGAACTCGGCGAGCAGGTGGTCGGTGCCCTGGAAGGTGGCGTCGAAGCCGCTGATCCTCACCTCGTCCCAGTCCAAGATCGTGACGTGGCCGCGGCGACCGAAGGCGCGCGGTCGGGCCTCCCGGATGGCGACCTCGCTGAGCTCCCACTCGTGCACCCGGGTGGCGTGCATGGCGACGTCGAAGACGACGGCTGGGGTCTGCTGGTCGACGCGTTGGGCCGACTGGTCGAAGAGGTCGTCGATGACCAGGATCTCGGCGTCGCGCCGCTCGAAGCGTCGGGTGTTGAGGACGCCGGAGATGACGATCTGAGTGGGGTCGACGTTGCGCACCCGCGCCATCGAGATGAAGATCCGGTGGCGGGCGAACAGCTCGACCAGCAGACCCTTCACCCGGGGCGGTCGTCCGTCGACCCGGCGCTGGACGATGACGTCACGCACCCGCCCGAGCTGGTCCCCGGCCACGTCCAGGACGGGCAGGTTCTTCAGTCGGGAGATGAACACCGAGCTCTCTCGCGACGCCACGGGCCCACGATAGAGGCCGCAGCGGGTGATGGCCCCCCGCGTTCAGGTCCGGCGACCGTCGGGCGCTGTCGGTGGTGGCTCTTACACTGTAAACATGAGTGATTTCGCGTCCGAAGGTTCCCAGGCCGCCCAGGAGGAGGTCGAGTTCATCGGGGCCAGCCCCGACGATCCCGCCCCCGGTGGCGACGACAGCAGCATCAAGGACCCCAGCGACTGGGTCAGTGGTGACGACCCCATCACCGACTCCCAGCGGTCCTACCTCGACTCGCTGGCCAAGCAGGCGGGGGAGACCCTCCCGGCCGACCTGACCAAGGCGCAGGCCTCGGAGCACATCGACCGGCTCCGGTCGAAGCTGGACCTGGCCGACGGCTGAGCCGGCGGGACGAGCTGATGCCCGTCGGCGGCGACCGGTGTCGCTTCAAGGACCTGTGTCTGGACGCCAACGACCCGGAGACGCTGGCCGGCTTCTGGGCGAAGACGCTCGGTCTGACCGACGAGCGCCTTGACAGCGGCGCTCACCGGCTGGTCGACGGGGTCGCCGAGCACACCGTCTGGGTCAACCGCCTGCCCGAGTCGCGGACGG
>JBMDXL010000116.1:0-8637 GCA_048594465.1 Microlunatus sp.
CGGTCTCCTCGAGCACCTCCCCCGGGCCTGCCACCAGACCCGCCCGCCGCAGCAGCGCCTCGCGGATCGCCTGATCGGCGAGGGCGGCCGCCTCGCTCGACGTGACGCCGCCCAGCCGGGTCAGATCCAGCGCCAGTGCCCCCCACGACGCGGCCGACAGGGCGGCCACCGCCACTGCTGAACCGGTGCCGAGGACCCGCTCACGGAGGTGCACCAGACGCACCCCGGCCGACAACGCGCGTCCGAGCTGGTCGGCGACAGGTGCTCCGTAGGGGGCGACCTCCTCGATCAGGCTGGCCAGACCGGCGGCCGGAGCGTCGTCGCCGAGCAGATGGGCGCCGACCCGGTCGGGCACCCGGAGACCCCGGGTGAGGAAGGGGCGCTCGGGGTCCTCGACGACGACGAGTCCCCGTCTCACCAGCGGACGGCTCAGCTCGAGCCGGGCGCGCGCGCTCGCCGTCATGGCCGACTCCCCGGCCAGCTGCAGGGCCAGTCCGACCGAGGCCCGGCGCCGTGTGACGTCATCGTTGAGGTACCCGTAGAGACGCTCGAAGCGACTGTCCAGGTCCGGGAGCAGCGCGGCCATCAGCAGCTCGACGTCCACCGGGGTCAGACCGGCGGTCCGGGCCAGTCGCCGCAGCCGCAGCGGAGGCCCGGCGGCCTCAGCCGCATCGGCGTCGGCCTCCAGAGCGGTCCGGGCGTCACTGGGCAGCGGCGGGGCGGCGGACGTCGTCCCCGCGAGCAGCAGCTCGACGGTCTCCTCGCTCACGTACAGGCCCCGGAACGGGTCGTCGGGTGACGGGTCGCCGGCGCGCCGGAGGGTCACGAGCTCCCGGACCCGCCCCTCCACCAGCTGGGCCCGGCCGAGGAGGTAGGCGAGGTCGGGTGCGCTCACGGACGCCCCCGGTTCACGGCTGCTTCTTGGTCTGTCGGGTCCGCGTGATCGCCACCCGCGGGCCGGGGCGTCCACCGCTCCGGCTGCTGCGCTTCGGAGTGGTGGGAGCACCGGCTGGATCGCCGGTCCCCGACCCGTCCGGCGGGGTGCCCGTGGCTTCAGGAGCAGCTCGGCCGGCGCCGCCCCGACCCGCCGCCCGCTCCGGCAGCTGGGCCGACGACTCGGCGGACCCGGGTGGAGCCATCGCGGCCGCCCACCCGGTGGCCTGCTCCCAGCCGGCGGACGTGGCGGATCCGGCTCCTGGCGTCGGCCCGTCGGTGCCCGGTGGCCAGGCCTCGACCCCGTCGCGGCTCTTGGTCTCCCGGGTCGGCCAGCCGTACGAACCGCCGAGACTGACGCGCGGCGGGCGCTCGACCGGCGGTCCCGTGGGGAAGCTCTGACCGGTGTCGAGCGGAGTGCTCACCACGATGTCGATCGAGGGCTTGAGCTCGCCTCCCAACGCCGACCAGACGTCGGCGAACGCCCGGTCCTCCGGCGGAGGCAGGGCGATCGTGATCGGGATCGGCAACCCGAGATCGGTCAGCGGTCCGGTCAGCACGTCGGCCGGCAGCGCGTCGTACTTGAGGAAGCACAGCAGCAGGGAGGAGAGCAGCCGGTGCTCGTCCTCCGGTCGCTGGGTCCAGGCGGTCACCAGGTAGGAGAGCTTGAAGTGCCGTGGCGGCAGTCGCCGCGACACCACGAGGTTCGACTCGTCGTAGACGTTGTGCATCCCGCGCTCGCGCCGGCGCAGGTCCTCGCGGATGTCGTAGAGGTAGACGTCGATCGTGGGCGAGTTGCGGCGCCCGGCCCACTCCCGGGTCGGGGCGTCGAACACGACCTCGACATCACGCGTGCCGGACGCCTCACGTTCGATCAGCGTGCGCAGCGCCGAGTCCACCTCGTGGATCACCTCAGCAGGATGCCCGCTGCGGCGGGCGCCGGGTGAGGTCGAGGGAGCCGCCCCTCGGGCAGGGGTGACTGCCCGATCGCGCAGGTCCATCGCCATCCGCCTCCGACGGCCCTAGCATTTCGATCGTGGCCGACCCGTTGATCCGCCTGGACACCGAGCACGCCTTCGTGCAGCCCGGCGGACAGGTGCGGGTGACCGTGACGATCACCAACACCGGCAGCCTGGTCGAGGGCTTCTGGCTGCAGGTGCTCGGCCCGGCTGCGGCCTGGGCCGAGGTGGTGCCGCCCGAGGTCTCGGTCTACCCGCAGCAGGACGCGACGGCGGCCGTGATCTTGTCGCCGCCGTCCGACGGCAGTGCGCTCAGCGGCCTGCTGCCGTTCGGGGTGCTGGCCTCCTCCACCCTGGACGCCACGGTGAGTGCCGCCGCCGAGGGAGACCTGGAGATCGGGGAGCTGCACAGCCTGCAGGCCAAGATCATCCCGGTCACCTCCACCGGCCGCTGGCGCGGCCGGCACGTGATCCAGCTGCAGAACTGGGGGAACTCGCCGGCCCAGCTGCAGATGGTCGCCCGCGACCCCGACGACGCGCTCGGCTTCTATCTCAGCCCGTC
This sequence comes from Microlunatus sp., assembly GCA_048594465.1. Classification (GTDB taxonomy): domain Bacteria; phylum Actinomycetota; class Actinomycetes; order Propionibacteriales; family Propionibacteriaceae; genus Microlunatus. The sequence goes on from JBMDXL010000116.1 coordinate 2,455, forward strand.
CTACGTCGACCTGCCGCCCGGCGGCCAGGCCACGGTCCGGTTGTCCGCGCGCAGCAAGCACCCCTTCCTGCGCGGCAGCCCGGTCCGGGTCCCCTTCCAGGTGATCGGCGAGCCGCTGGACGGTGGCACCCAGCCACCCCCGGCCGTTCCGTACGGGGACCCGTCCCGCCCGGTGATCGACGCCGCCCTGAACCAGAAGGCGATCCTGTCCCGCGGGGTGATCACGCTGATCACCTTGCTGCTGGTCGGGATCCTCGGCCTGGTGGGGTTCGCGCTGACCCGCAAGGAGACCCCGGTGCCGGATCTGTACCCGCGGGGCGCCCCACCCAAGGGCGTGCTCCGGGTGGTGACCACGACGCCGAGCAGCGTGTCGCTGGCCTGGGACGCGGTCGCCCTCGCGGACCGCTACGACCTCCAGCAGATCGATCCGGCGAGCAAGAACGTGATCAAGAACAACCCGCTGGACGCCGCCCTCACCGGCACCGACGTGGTCGGTCTGCCCGCAGACACCGAGTTCTGCTTCCGGCTCTCGGTCACCCGGGCCAAGATCACCGGCCCGCCGTCGGACCAGGTCTGCGCCCGGACCGCGGTCGCGCCGCCCAGCCCCGTCCCCACACCGACCCCGACCGACCCGGCCACGACGGCGGCGCCCAGTCCGTGCCCGACCCCGACCAGCTCGGCGCCGAGTCCGAGTCCGACCCCGACCTTCAGCCCGGGAGACCCGAACACCGACCCGATCATGAAGGGCCAGTGGATCGCGGTGGTCGAGGTCATGCCCAAGACCGTGGCCGAGTCCGACGTGCAGATCCACGTCCAGCAGCTGACGGAGGCCGGGCTCCCGGCGAAGTACCTGGACACCGTCCACTACCCGCGCCTGGTCCTCTGGACCACGACCCCGCCCCCGGTCCCCGCTCCGACGGCGACCCCCGAGGGCAGCTGGATCGTGTTCCTGGGCCCGTTCCCCACCCAGCCCGACGCGGATGTGCAGTGTCCGGCCATCGTGGCGGCCCAGCCGGGCGCCACCTGTGTCACCGCGCAGGCCGATCCTCCGTGATCACGGGACTGCCGTGATCACTCGGGGAACGAGCGGAGCGTCACCTCGGTCAGACTGATCAGCTGGCGCATCTCCGGCGTGGCTGGGTAGGTGGAGGCGATGCCGAGCCGGAGCTGGGTGACCGGCTTCCCGCTGTCCACGGTGATCCGCTGGGGATCGGTCGTCTGCGTGAGGGTGGCGGACTCGCAGGTGCCGTCCGGGAAGCCGATGGCGATCACCCTGGGCTGCGGCTGCAGCGCGCGCTGCGGGTTGTCGGCGTCCAGACCCGACCAGATCACCACCTGGCGGACTCGGGTGGCGGGAAAGGTGAAGATCACGGTCCCGGTGCCCGGCGCCGCCCCGCAGCTCGGCGACTCCCCGGTGGGAGCCCAGGTCATCGTCCACTCCTGCTTCGAGCTGTCGACCAGCGCCTGGGGGCTGGAGTCCGGGGCTGACGCAGTGGTCGGGTTGACCATGACCTGGACCCCGGTGACGTCGACGTACTGCTTGGCGAGGCGGTGCCACCCGTCCTGGGCCAGGGCGACGGGGCCGCGTTGGAGAACGGCGCCCACGCCCACGAACAGCACGAAGACGATCACGCCGATGATCACCCGACGCCACCGGTAGAGCGGCGGCAGCGAGCGCCGGTACTCGCGCGCCGCCTCGCGGTCCCGGGCCGCCATCGCCTGGGGTGTCCAGGCGCTCCAGTCCACGCCGGGATCGGTGCCGTAGGCGGCCACGAAGCTGTAACCGCAATGGCTGCAGTAGCGCCGGTCGGGTGGGTTCACGGTGCCGCACGTCGGGCAGGTCAGCTCCGTCGGCGCCTGCTGGACGTACTCCTGCTGGACGTAACCCTGGTCGACGTAGGTCTGGTCCACGTAGGTCTGGTCGGGGTAGCTCTGGTCCGCGTACGCCTGCGTGGGGTAGCCCTGGTCCACGACGGTCTGGTCCACGTACGGCTGCTCGACGTAGGGGCGCTCGAGCGTCGTCTCCACGTCGGTCTGCTCGACCGGCGGCAGGGAGACGGTCGGCTGCTGGCTCGAGGGCACCGCCGGTGTCGCGCCCGGACTCGTGCTCGGTGGTGTCGCCGGGGCCTTGTCCCAGGCCAGGAACTCGTTGCAGTTGCGGCAGAACTGGGTGCCGGGTGGGTTCGGCTCCCCGCACGCCTCACAGATCAGGTCGATCCTGCTCACCTCCCGCCGACGCCGTCGCCGCTCAGATCAGACCTTCGCGCACCGCGTACGCCACCGCGTGGGTCCGGTTCTTCAGCTGCAGCCGGGTGGTCAGGTCGTGCAGCACATTCTTCACCGTCCGCTCGCTGTAGCACATCCGGGCAGCGATCTCGCTGGTGTCGAGCCCGTCGGCCACCAGCCGCAGCACCTCGGTCTCGCGGGGGGTGAGTCCGGTGAACGTGAGACCGCGGGGGACGAGGACCTGGCGTTGGAGGCGGCCGACCTGCTCCAGCAGCCGGCCGAGCAGGTCGGCGGGCACCTCGCCGTCGCCCGAGGCGACCTTGACGATGGTCCGGACCATGGTCTCGGCGCTGGCGTCCCCGCGCCGCAGCAGACCGGCCACCCCGGCCTCGGCGGCCGCGACCAGGGCGGCGTCGTCGATCGTGGTGGCCACCAGCATCAGACGGGGGTGCCCGTCCTTGCGCAGCGCCCGCAGCTCGCGGGTGGTGGACTCGTCGACGGTGTCGGTGATCATCACCGCGACCGCGGCCTGCGGGGCGCTCTCGACGATCTTGATCTCCGGGCGCATCCGGAGCTGGGCGACCACACCGGCCTGGGAGATCGGGTCCCGGGCGTGGACGTAGGTGGGAACGGTGACGGGCATGTGTGCTGACCCCCAGAGTTGCTGGCGCCGTCGAGGGCGACGAGAAGGGAACGTGCTGTTGCCCCAAGGGTCCGCCACGGACTCACGATCGGCTCAACACGCGCTCATCGGCCGCTCATCGGGACGGCCGTTCGACCAGGTAACGTCGAGTCGTCATGGAGCGATGAAGCCACCAGGAGCTTGAGCATGCGGGTCGACATCAAAGAGGGCGGCGACGGCGTCGCGTGCTGGAACGCCGAGGCGATCGTCGCCTACGCTGCGGCGACCGACGCCCGCGAGGCCGCGCTGGCCGCGGCGAACCCCGACCTGGTGGTCACCCCCGGTCGGGTGAAGTGCTACGGCTGTCAGGTGAACGACTTCGCCCTGGGCATCAGGTGCACGGCCGAGCTGACCCGGACGCTGTATGCGGTCACGGGCGAGGTGGCCCCTCGGCTCGCCGACGCGGCGGGCTCGCTGGCCGACATCGCCGGGCTGCAGAACCGGATCGACGCTGCTGACGCGGTCGCCCTGGTCCGCGAGACCACGCCCGCCGCCCCCTCGGTCTCCGAGCCCACCGGTGAGCCGGTGAGCGCCCCGGCGCCGCGGTTGGCGCCACCGCCCAGCGCGGCCCCCCGGCGGTCCGGACTGAAGGGTCTGCTCGGCCGCCGAGGGTGAGGGAGGGGTCGTCGGCCGATCTAGACTCACGCCGGTGACCCGGATCGCCCTGCTCTCCACCTCTGACACCGACCTGCTCTCGGCGCGCGCCAGCGGAGCCGACTACGTCTACGTCAACCCCTCGCGGGCGGCGCACACCGAGATGGCGGAGGCGTTCGCCGGGGCCGATCTGATCGTGGCCCGCATCCTGGGGTCGGCCCAGTCGCTGTGCAGCGGTTTCGCCCGCATCCGCGGAGAGGGCCAGCCGATGGTGGTGCTCGGCGGTGAGCAGGCGCCCGACGCCTCGCTGATGGAGCTGTCCACGGTGCCGATGGGGGTGGCTGCCGACGCGCACGTCTACCTGGCCCAGGGCGGCGCGGAGAACCTCCGCCAGCTGCACGCCTTCCTGTCCGACACCGTGCTGCTGACCGGAGTCGGCTTCGCGCCGCCGGTCGAGCAGCCGACCTGGGGGGTGCTGCCCCGGCCGACGCCGGCGGCGGTCCAGCCGGACGACGCACCGCGGCCGCGGGTGGGCATCTTGTTCTACCGGGCCCAGCAGACGGCCGGGAACACCGCGTACGTGCACGCGCTGGCCGACGCCGTCGACGCCGCGGGTGGCATCGGGGAGCCGATCTTCGCGGCCTCGCTCCGGGACGCCCCGGCGGACCTGCTGGAGCACCTGGGCACGTTGGACGCGCTGATCACCACCGTGCTGGCCGCCGGCGGGACCAAGCCGGCCACCGCCAGCGCGGGCGGCGACGACGACGCCTGGGACGTGCGCGCGCTGGCCGCGCTGGACATCCCGATCCTGCAGGGACTCTGCCTGACCTGGGGGCGGGACGCCTGGGCCGGTTCGGACGAGGGCATGTCCCCGCTGGACGTGGCCACCCAGGTCGCCGTGCCGGAGTTCGACGGCCGGATCATCACGGTGCCGTTCTCCTTCAAGGAGACCGACGCCGACGGTCTGCCGCACTACGTCCCCGACCACGAGCGCTGCCGCCGGGTGGCCGAGATCGCGGTGAATCACGCCCGGCTGCGCCACATCCCGCCGTCGCAGCGGCGGATCGCGCTGGTGCTGTCGGCGTACCCGACCAAGCACTCCCGGATCGGCAACGCCGTCGGCCTGGACACCCCGGTGTCGGTGATCAGACTGCTCCGGGCGATGCGCGACGAGGGCTACGACCTCGGCGCGCCCGGCGAGATCCCGGGCACCGGAGAGCTCGAGCCGGTCGACGGCGAGCACCCGGACACCACCGCGGGCAACGCCTTGATCCACGCCCTGATCGCGGCCGGCGGACAGGACCCCGAGTGGCTGACCAGCGAGCAGCTGGCCGGTCAGCGGGTCCGGATCGGCGCGGCGACGTACGCGCGCTGGTTGGCCGATCTGCCCGACGACCTGGTCGAGGCGGTGACAGCGGCTTGGGGTCCGGCGCCCGGAGAGCTGTTCGTCGACTCCAGCCGGGACGCGAACGGCGAGATCGTCGCCGCGACGCTGCAGGCCGGGAACGTCGTCATCCTGGTCCAGCCCCCCCGCGGCTTCGGGGAGAACCCGATCGCCATCTACCACGACCCGGATCTCGCCCCGTCGCACCACTACCTGGCTGTCTACCGGTGGATCGAGCGCGAGTTCGGCGCGCATGCCGTGGTGCACGTGGGCAAGCACGGCAACCTGGAGTGGCTGCCGGGCAAGACGCTCGGCATGTCGGCCTCCTGCGGGACCGACGCCGCGATCGGCTCGCTGCCGCTGATCTATCCCTTCCTGGTCAACGATCCGGGCGAGGGGACCCAGGCCAAGCGGCGGGCCCACGCGACGATCATCGACCACCTGGTGCCGCCGATGGCGCGGGCCGAGAGCTACGGCGACATCGCCCGGTTGGAGCAGCTGCTGGACGAGTACGGCAACGTCTCGGTGATGGACCCGGCCAAGGCGCCGGCGCTGCGCGGCGAGATCTGGACCCTGATCCAGGCGGCCCAGCTGCACCAGGACCTCGGTCTGGAGGAGCGGCCCGGGGACGAGGAGTTCGACGAGTTCGTGATGCACGTCGACGGCTGGCTGTGCGAGATCAAGGACGTGCAGATCCGCGACGGGCTGCACGTGCTGGGCCAGGCCCCGGCTGGCGACGAGCTGATCAACCTGGTGCTGGCCGTGCTGCGGTCGAACCAGGTGTTCGGCGGGCAGGTGAGTGGCGTCCCGGGGCTGCGGTCTGCCCTGGGGCTCACCGAGGACGCGCCGATCGCCGAGGTGGACCGGATCGAGGCGGAGGCCAAGGCCCTGGTCACCGCGCTGGCCGCCACCGGCTGGGACCCGTCCACCGTGGCGAGTCTGACCGACAACGCGGGCGCCCAGGCGGCGCTGCGGTTCGCCGCCGTCGAGGTCGTGCCGCGGTTGAGCCGGACCACCGACGAGATCACCGCGACCCTGCACGCGATGGCCGGGGGCTACGTCCCGGCCGGACCGTCCGGCTCGCCGTTGCGCGGGCTGGTCAACGTGCTGCCCACCGGCCGCAACTTCTACTCCGTCGACCCCAAGGCGATCCCGTCCCGGCTGGCCTTCCAGACCGGCACCTCGATGGCGGACTCGCTGCTGCGGCGGCATCTCGACGACACCGGTGAGTACCCGCGCTCGGTCGGGTTGTCGGTGTGGGGGACGTCGGCCATGCGGACCAGCGGCGACGACATCG
>JBMDXL010000117.1:0-8521 GCA_048594465.1 Microlunatus sp.
CAGATCCCCGAGCGGGTCCGGGCCCGGGTCGAGCCGTTCCGCCGCCCGCTGGTCATCCGCGGCGAGGTGGACGAGTACGCCGGCGACGAGGCGTACGAGACCCCGATCATCGAGGAGCGACCCAAGCGCGGCCGCCGCAAGCAGGCCGAGCTCACCGCCGACGCCGAGCTCGAGGACTTCGACCCGAGCGAGGGCATCGCGCTGGAGCCCGACCTGGACGCCTCCGCCATACAGGCGCCTGACCCCGAGATCGACCCGGAGCCGGAGACCGCGGGCCGCGCGGGGCGGGGCGGCAAGGACAAGAAGGTCACCGCCGGACTGCCCCCGGGCGTCGTCGTGCACGGCGAGAACACCGAGCTCGAGGCCCCGCCGCACACGCCCATCCCGCAGCGGGTGGAGCAGCTGCAGCTCTCCGGCGACGTGCAGTACCTGCTGCCGGACTCCGAGCAGCTCCGGCAGGGCAGCGTGCACCGCGCCCGGACCGAGGCCAGCGACTCCGTGGTCGGCCGGCTGACCGGCGTGCTCGAGCAGTTCGAGATCGACGCCAAGGTGACCGGCTACACCCGCGGCCCGACGGTGACGCGCTACGAGGTGGAGCTCGGACCGGCGGTGAAGGTGGAGAAGGTCACCGCGCTGAGCAAGAACATCTCCTACGCGGTGGCCAGCGCCGACGTGCGGATCCTGTCGCCGATCCCGGGCAAGTCCGCGATCGGCATCGAGATCCCCAACACCGACAAGGAGGTCGTCTCCCTCGGTGACGTGCTCCGGTCCAACCGGGCCCGCAACGACCACCACCCGATGACCGTCGGTCTGGGCAAGGACGTCGAGGGCGGCTTCGTGGTGGCCAACCTGGCCAAGATGCCGCACCTGCTGGTGGCCGGGGCCACCGGCTCCGGCAAGTCCAGCTTCGTGAACTCGATGATCACCTCGATCATGATGCGGGCCACGCCGGACGAGGTGCGGATGCTGCTGGTCGACCCCAAGCGGGTCGAGCTGACCGCGTACGAGGGCATCCCGCACCTGGTCACGCCGATCATCACCGCGCCGAAGAAGGCGGCCGAGGCGCTGCAGTGGGTCGTGCGCGAGATGGACATGCGCTACGACGACCTGGCGGCGTACAACTTCCGGCACGTCGACGACTTCAACAAGGCCGTCCGCGCCGGGTCGGTGAAGCCGCTGGAGGGGTCGGAGCGGGTGCTCGCGCCCTACCCGTACCTGCTGGTGATCATCGACGAGCTGGCCGACCTGATGATGGTCGCCCCGCGCGACGTGGAGGACTCCATCGTCCGCATCACCCAGCTGGCCCGGGCCGCCGGCATCCACCTGGTGCTGGCCACCCAGCGTCCGAGCACGGACGTGGTCACCGGTCTGATCAAGGCCAACGTGCCCAGCCGGTTGGCCTTCGCGACCTCGTCGATGACCGACTCCCGGGTGATCCTGGACCAGCCGGGAGCGGAGAAGCTGGTCGGTCAGGGTGACGGGCTGTTCCTGCCGATGGGGGCCGGCAAGCCGGTCCGCGTCCAGGGCGCCTGGGTGACCGAGGCCGAGGTCCGGACCGTGGTCACCCACGTGACCGAGCAGCTGAAGCCGGTCTACCGCGAGGACCTGACCGCTCCGGCGGAGTCGTCGACCAAGGTGGCCGAGGACATCGGCGACGACCTGGAGCTGGTGCTGCAGGCCGTGGAGCTGGTGGTCACCCTGCAGCTCGGGTCGACCTCGATGCTGCAGCGCAAGCTCCGGGTCGGCTTCGCCAAGGCGGGTCGGCTGATGGACATCCTGGAGACGCGCGGCGTGGTCGGTCCGTCGGAGGGCTCCAAGCCCCGCGAGGTGCTGGTCAAGCCCGACGAGCTGGACGCGGTGGTCGACAACCTGCGCCTCGGGTAGCGGCCTGAGTTGTCAGATCCTGTGGTCGTCCGGGCGACCACAGAGTCTGACGACTAATTCAGGCTTCGAGGACCGAGATCAGCTGCCGTACCGCGTACGCGTAGCCGTTGATCCCGGCGCCGGCGATCACCAGCTCGGCGATGCCGGACACGTACGAGTGGTGCCGGAACTCCTCGCGCCGGTGCACGTTGCTGACGTGCACCTCGGCAACCGGCAGGTCCACCCCGGCGAGGGCGTCGCGCAGCGCCACGGAGGTGTGCGTCAGCCCGCCGGGGTTGATCACGATGCCGGCGCAGTCGGTGCGGGCGTCGTGGATGGCGTCGATGAGCACGCCCTCGTGGTTGCTCTGGACGCAGCGGACGTCCCAGCCGGCCGCGGCAGCGGTCTCGGTGGCCAGCCGCTCGACGTCGGCGAGCGTGTCGTGCCCGTACACCGCAGGCTCCCGGGTGCCGAGCAGATTGAGGTTCGGACCGTTCACCAGCAGCAGCCGACGGGTCGGGAGAGCGTCCACCCGCCGTACGCTACCGGCCGGCTGCCCGCTTCGGGCGGAGCCTCGGGCCGATGAGGTCCGGCATACTGGTGCGGTCATGAGTGCACCTACCACCGTCCATCTCGTCTCCCTGGGCTGCGCCCGCAACGACGTCGACTCCGAGGAGCTGGCCGCACGGCTGGAGCTGGGCGGTTTCCGGCTCGTCGAGGACCCCGCTGCCGCCGACGCGGTGATGGTCAACACCTGCGGCTTCGTCGAGTCGGCCAAGAAGGACAGCATCGACACCCTGCTGGCTGCCGCCGACCTCAAGGTCGACGGCCGGACGCAAGCAGTGGTGGCCGTCGGTTGCCTGGCCGAGCGCTACGGCGACGAGCTGGCGGAGTCGCTGCCCGAGGCGGACGCGGTGCTCGGTTTCGATGACTACGCCGACGTGGCCGACCGGCTGCAGACCATCCTCGACGGTGGCTCGCACACCCCGCACGTCCCGCGTGACCGACGACGGTTGCTGCCGCTCGCTCCGGCTGACCGGGCCGCCTTGGCCGGCGCGGTCAGCACGCCCGGTCACGGGGTCGCCGACCTGCCGCCTGGGGTAGCCCCGGCCAGCGGTCCGCGGGTGCTCCGCCGTCGCCTGAGCGCCAGCCCGTGGGCCCCGCTGAAGCTCGCGTCCGGCTGCGACCGTCGGTGCACCTTCTGCGCCATCCCCGCCTTCCGCGGTGCCTACCTGTCCCGGCCGCCGGCGGAGGTGCTGACCGAGGCCCGCTGGCTGGCCGAGAACGGGGTCAAGGAGGTCCTGCTGGTCAGCGAGAACTCGTCGTCCTACGGCAAGGACCTGGGCGACATCCGCCTGCTGGAGAAGCTGCTGCCCGAGCTCGCCGCCGTCGACGGGCTGGAGCGGGTCCGGGTGACCTACCTGCAGCCCGCGGAGATGCGTCCCGGTCTGATCGAGGTGATGGCCGGCACACCCGGCGTGGTGCCCTACTTCGACCTGTCCTTCCAGCACGCCTCGGGTCCGGTGCTGCGCCGGATGCGCCGCTTCGGCGACGCCGACTCGTTCCTGGCCCTGGTCGACCGGGTGCGGGCCCAGGTGCCCGAGGCCGGCATCCGCAGCAACGTGATCGTCGGCTTCCCCGGCGAGACCGACGACGACGTGGCGGTGCTGACCGACTTCCTGGTGGCCGCCCGGCTGGACGCCATCGGCGTGTTCGGCTACTCCGACGAGGAGGGCACCGAGGCGGTCCGACTCGACCACCACCTCGATCTCGATCTGGTCGAGGAGCGTCGCAGCCGGATGACCGACCTGGCCGACGAGCTCGTGGCGCAGCGTGCGGAGGAACGCATCGGTAGCGTGCTCCGCGTGCTGGTGGACGAGATCGACACCGACGGTGACGCGCCGGTGGCCGTCGGCCGCGCCGACCACCAGGGTCCGGAGGTGGACGGGGTGACCCTGCTCGACCCCGCCGGTCTGCGGATCGGCGACCTGGTCACCGTCGAGGTCACCGACACCGACGGTGTGGATCTCCGTGGGGCCGTTCGCGAGGCCGTACGGCAGCCGGTGGCAGCGCGGTGACGGCACCCGGCGGTCCGTCCGGGCCCGCCACCGAGCCGGTGGAGAGCTCGCCGTGGAACGTGCCGAACGCGTTGACGGCGATCCGGTGCGTGCTGGTGCCGGTGTTCGCCTGGATGCTGCTCGCCCATCCGGCCGAGCCCGGGTGGCGGATCGGCGCAACCGCCGTGTTCGCGGTGTCCATCCACACCGACTTAGTCGACGGCTACCTGGCCCGCCGCTTCGACATCGTGACCAAGTTCGGCAAGCTGGCCGACCCGATCGCCGACAAGGCGCTCACCGGGATGGCCTTCATCGGTCTGTCGATCATCGGTGAGCTGCCGTGGTGGGTGACCGTCGTCATCCTGGTCCGCGAGTGGGGGATCACGCTGATGCGCTTCCTGATGCTGCGCTACGGGGTGATGGCCGCCAACCGGGGCGGCAAGATCAAGACCGTCCTGCAGGCGGTCGCGCTGATCCTCTACCTGCTGCCCCTGCCGGGCACGGGACCGCTGCACTGGTTCGCCGTGGTCGTGATGGGCGCGGCCTTCCTGGTCACCGTGGTGACCGGGCTGGACTACGTCCGCGAGGCCGTGAAGCTCCGGCGGCGGGCGACCTCCACCCTGTCGTGAGCATTCCGCGCACGCGGGACGGCATGGCCGCCTCAGACGCCGGCCGCCTCCCGTCGGGCCGCCTCCCGTCGGGCCGTCAGGTGTCGGCGACCGCGGTGGTGACCGCACTGCGGGAGCGGGCGCAGACGGTGGCCACCGCCGAGTCCCTGACCGGGGGACTGGTCGGCGCCGTGCTCACCGACGTCCCGGGCGCGTCCGCGGTCTACCGCGGGGGGCTGATCGTGTACGCCACCGAGCTCAAGGCCGTGCTGGCCGGGGTGGCGGACCGGACCCTGGCGGCGGACGGTCCGGTGGCAGCGTCGACGGCGACGGAGCTCGCCCGTGGGGCCGCCGCCGTGTGCGGGGCCGACTGGGGTCTGGCGACCACGGGCGTGGCCGGGCCGGATCCCCAGGACGGGCACCCGGTGGGGCAGGTGTTCGTGGCGGTGGCCGGGCCGGTGTCCGGCGCCGACCGACCGGTCCGGGTGCGCGAGCTGCGACTCGCCGGCGACCGCTCCGCCATCCGGACGCAGACGGTCGAGGCGGTCCTCGGGTTGCTGCTCGAGCTCGTGGCGACCGGCCCGGGGGAGGCCACGACGGCTCCCGGTGGGGCCGGGCACGGGGCGTCCGGACCCCCACCCGGAGCGCAGATCTGAGGGACACGGTGCCCACCGCTCGGTCTGCCCGGGTGCTGTCGGACCGCCTGGGTACAGTTTCTGCATGCGACTCACTTCTCCGCCGAAGCAGGTGCTCGTCCGTGAGCTCATCGGTGAGTCGCTGCGCGAGGAGCGGATGGCTCAGGCCAAGACGTTGCGGGCGGTGTCCCAGTCCGCGCGGGTCAGCCTGGGATATCTGTCCGAGGTCGAGCGCGGGCAGAAGGAAGCCTCCAGCGAGCTGCTGGCCGCGATCTGCGCGGCGCTCGACGTGCCGCTGTCGGTGATCCTGAATCTGGTCAGCGCGAAGATGGCCGCCCACGAGCAGCTGCACCAGCGGGTGGCCGCCCTGCCGACCATCCACGACACGGTGGCTCAGGCCGCCGCCTGATCCCCGCCCCGGCTGGTTGAGCCGACCTCAGCCCTGGGGCTGACCGCGCCCCGCACCAGCCCGGTCTCCGTGGCCTCGTCGCGGTCCTCGTCTCCGCGTGGAACCTAGCGACGATCGAGCAGGTCGGTCTGACCCGGACTGGGCCGCAGCCGCAGTCCGGACGGCGTCATCACGAAGCCCGCGTCCTGCAGGCTGGTGCTCACCACCGCCGACCCGAACACGTGCTGCCCGTCGGCGCGTTCCACCGTGAGCCGGCCGAGCTGCCCGCGGCGCACCGCCCCGGCCAGGGCCTCGGCGGCTGGGGCCAGGACCTCGGCGTCGTCGCTGAACGAGAGCAGCGTGCGGCCCCCGCGCTCGACGTAGAAGACCAGACGACCGTTGACCAGGATCACCAGTGCGCCGGGTTTGCGGCCGGGTCGGTGACCTTCCCGCTCGGGCCAGGGGAGCGCCGCCCCGTACGGGTTGGCCGGGTCGCAGGCGGCGAGCACCAGACCGCGTGTCTCGCGGGGCTCGTTCTGCTCCGAGCGCAGCCGGTCGACAGCGCCGGTGGAGGCGAACTGGGCCGCGCCGAGGCCCTCGATGAAGTAGCCGCGACGGCACTGGCTGGACTCCTCGAGCGCGCTGAGGGCCCGGTAGGCCGTGCCGAAACCGCCCTCCACGGCCTCGGTCAGCACACTGCCGCGGGTCACGACGCCGTAGCGGTCGAGCTGGGCGAACATGGCGTCGGCCAGGCGGGCGGCCGGCGGCTGGGACACGGCGGCGACCAGCGACCAGCGGCCGACGGTGGTCGGCGAGCTGACCCGTGTCGGCCGGTCGCCCCGGCCCGGGCGGGGGATGCGGGGCCGACCGCGATAGCTGCGGGGCGCCGGGCGGCGGACGGTCTTGTGCGCGCCGCCCGTGGTCAGGTTCCGCACCGCGGCGAAGGTGTCGCTGCTGACCATCCCGGCCCAGACCAGCTGCCACAGGGCAGCGACCCAGCCCGACTGCTCCCGGTCGGCGTCAGCGGGCAGCAGCGAGTCGAAGAAGTAGGCGCCGGTCGGGGCGAAGCCCTCCAGCAGCGTCCGCGCCTGTGCCGACTCGATCTCCCCCCGGGCCACCGGCGGGTCCGCCCCTGGCAGGTGGAAGCGGATCCAGCCGTCCCGTTCGCCGATCGGGCCGTCCCCGACCCAGAACACCTCCCCGGCGGTGGTCAGCTCGTCCAGCATCCCGGGCCGGTAGTCCTCCACCCGGGCCGGCAGGATCATCGACTCCACCGCGCTGGCCGGCATCGCGTACCCGGCCAGCTGCTCGAGGGTGGACAGCACCGCGTCCGTGCCGCGCGACCGCGAGCCGACACCCTGCCACTCGGTCAGGAACCGCGCGTACGCCACCTGCTCGACCGGCTCGACCTCACGACGCAGCGCGGCCAACGAGCGCCGCTTGATCAGCGCGAGCACCTGGGTGTGGCAGAACTGGTCGACGTCGGCGGTGCCCGGCGCCGGATCGACGAAGGAACCACGGACCACGGTGCCGGCCCGGACCAGGTCGGCGCAGGCCGCCTCGACCACCGCCCGCCCCAGTCCGTACCGTTCGGCGACCACGGCGGTGGTGAACGGCCCGTGGGTGCGCGCCCACCGCTGCACCAGGTCCTGGATGGGGTGGCTGCTGGTGTCGGTCTCGAAGGCGGCGGCGACCCCTGGCGGCACCGGGACGCCCAGTCCGTCGCGGAGCCGCGGCACGTCCTCGACCACCGCGACCATGTCCCGACCGGCGATCCGGAGCCGGACGGCCCGGCGGGCGTCGACCAGCTCGCCCAGGGCCTGGTCGAGGTCGAGCTCGCTGACCCGGTCGGTCAGCTCGGCCTGGGTGAACGGACCGGCGGTGCGCAGCAGGTCGTAGAGCTGCTCGGTGGTCCCGGCCCGCCGCTGCTCACTGAGGCCCTGCAGATCGGCCTCGGTGGCGGCGATGACCTCGGGGTCCAGCAGCTGGCGCAGGCCGTCCTTGCCGAGCAGCTCGGCCAGCAGCCCGGCGTCGAGGGACAGCGCGGCGGCCTTCTTCTCGGCCAGGGGCACGTCGCCCTCGTACACGAACGCCCCGACGTAGCCGAAGAGCAGCGACTTGGCGAAGGGCGAGGGCTCACGCGTCTCCACCTCGACCAACCGGATGGTCCGCGAGGCCAGCTGACGCTGCACCTCGATCAGCCCGTCCAGGTCGAAGACGTCGGTCAGGCACTCCCGCATCGTCTCCAGCACGATGGGAAACTCCGGGTACTGCGCGGCGACGGTGAGCAGCTGGGCCGAGCGCATCCGCTGCTGCCACAGGGGGGAGCGGGACTTCGGGTCCCGGCGGGGGAGCAGCAGCGCGCGGGCCGCGCACTCGCGGAACCGGGCGGCGAACAGCGCGGACCCGCCGACCTCGTCGGTGACGATCGCCTCCAGCTGCTCGGGGTCGACGACCACCAGGTCCGCGCCGGGTGGCTCGGACTCGGTGTCGGGGACCCGCAGCACGATCCCGTCGTTGGTGGCGGTGGCCTGGACCTCCATCCCGTAGCGGTCCCGGGCGGCCCGCTCGATGGCCAGCGCCCAGGGCGTGAGCACCCCGGAGCCGAGCGGGGAGTGCAGGCAGACCCGCCAGTCGCCGAGCTCGTCGCGGAACCGCTCCACCACCACGGTGGTGTCGGTCGGCAGGGCGGCGGTCGCCTCGTGCTGCTCGGCCAGGTAGCTCTGCAGGTTGCGCGCCGCGAACTCGTCCAGACCGGCCCCGCGCAGCCGCTCGTACGCGGCCCCGGGGTCCAGGGTGCCGATCTCGCGCACGAAGCCGCCGAAGGCCCGGCCCAGCTCCAGCGGACGGGGCGGGGAGTCGCCTTTCCAGAACGGCAGCCGCCCGGGGACGCCGGGGGCGGGGGAGACCAGGACCTGGTCGTGGGTGATCTGCTCGACCCGCCAGCTGGTGGTGCCGAGGGTGAACACG
>JBMDXL010000118.1:0-2263 GCA_048594465.1 Microlunatus sp.
GTGCTGATCGCCCGGACCACGATGATCATGGTCGCGGTGGTCGTGGTCCTGGTGCTGAGACCGCCGGTCGTGCACGACCGTGACGGTGTGCAATAGCCTCGCTTCGATGCAGACGCCGCGCCGTGTCCGACGGCCTGCGGCGCAACCGCGAGACGGGGAGGACCGAGTGAGCGAGACCACGAACGTCGCACTGGGGATCGATGTGGGAGGCACCGGCATCAAGGGTGCGCTGGTCGACCTGAGCACCGGCGAGCTGGCCAGCGAGCGGTTCCGCCTCGACACCCCGCAGCCCGCCACCCCGGAGGTCGTGGCCGACACGATCGTGGCGGTGGCCGACCACTTCGACTTCGACGGTCCGGTCGGGGTCGCCTTCCCCGGCGTCGTCCTCGACGGCGTTGTGCACACCGCAGCCAACCTGCACCCGGACTGGATCGGCCTCTCCCTGGCCGACCTGGTCGGACCTCGGCTGCGGGGCGCCAGCACCTACCTCAACGACGCCGACGCCGCCGGCCTGGCGGAGTCGCACTTCGGCGCGGCCAAGGGCACCGACGGCGTGGTCCTGCTGGTCACCCTGGGCACCGGCATCGGTGTGGCGATGATCAGCGACGGCCGGCTGGTGGCCAACTCCGAGCTCGGTCACCTGGAGCTCGACGGCGTGGACGCGGAGACGTACGCCGCCGCCTCGGCCCGCAAGCGGAACGGCCACAGCTGGGAGGAGTGGGGAGCGCACGCCAACCACTACCTGGAGCACCTGGAGGGTCTGGTCTGGCCGAAGCTGTTCGTGCTGGGCGGCGGCATCACCAAGAACCCGGAGAAGTGGTTGCACTACCTGCACCCGCGGACCCCGATCGTGCTGGCCCAGCACATCAACAACGCCGGCATCGTCGGGGCGGCCGACGCCACCCGTCAGAGCAGCGGTGCGACGACCACCGGCGCGGCTGGCTGACCCCCGTCGGTCGGCGGGTCCGCTCAGGGAGGGGTCGGCCCACGCGCTGATGATCCGGCCGGCCCGCTTGGCCTGATCACCCTTGGTGAGGAGGTGATCGGCCCCCTCCAGCGAGAAGAAGCTGCGGGGGTGCCGGGCGGCCCGGAAGATCTGGCTGGCGTTGGTGATGCCGACGGTGTTGTCCGTCGGCGAGTGCATCACCAGCAGGGCCCGACGCAACGTCCGGATGCGCTCGCGCAGGTCGGCCTCCCGCACGTCCTCGAGGAAGTGCCGACGCAGCGTCAGCGCCTTGCCGCCGATCAGGAAGGGCGCCTCGCCCTCGGCCATGATCCGCTCGACCAGGGCGTCGTAGTTGTGCTCGACGTGGCCGGGCTCGAACGGGGCGGCCACACTGGCCACCGCCTTGATCCCGTCGACCAGGTGCGCCGCGGCGATCCCCGCGGCCCCACCGAAGGAGTGCCCCACCAGCAGCCGGACGTCGCGTCCGGACTCCTCCAGGAAACGGACGGCCTGGGCGGTGTCGTCGACCTTGTGGGAGAAGGAGCCGTCGCCCCAGTCGCCCTCGGAGTCCCCCAGCCCGAGGTTGTCGAAGCGCAGCATGCCGATCCCCTCGCGGGCCAGCTGCTTGCAGATCCGGCTGGCGGCCGGGGTGTCCTTGCCGAGGGTGAACCCGTGGGCGAAGACCCCCCAGCCCCGGACCCGGCCCTCCGGGTGGTCGATCAGACCGGCGAGTCGGGGGCCGCTGGTGCTCGTGAACCACACGCGTTCTGCCACGGGGCACATGGTGGCAGAAGCGACGCCGTCGGGGCGACCGGCGAGACCCTCGTCACGCTGACCGGGAGCGGCGGCGGACCGCCGTGCCGCTGACGACACCTGCGCCCGTCGACTCCGCCTGACCCCGGTCGTCCGCGTCCGGGGCCTACGATGACGACGCACCGACGACCCGGAAACCGAGGATCTCCCATGACGAAGATCAGTCGACGCGCGGCTCTGCTGGGCCTCGGCAGCGCGGGACTGGCCGGTATCGGCGCCGTGGGCTACGGCCTGTCGCGGACCGGCAAGGCGCCCGCCGCGACGCCCGAGCCCGCCGCCACGGCCTCCACGACGCCGACCCCGGCCACCCCGACACCGACGCCGTCGACCGCGCCGCCGGTGGACACCCGACCGCGCTGGCCACTCACCGGGGTGCTGCTCAAGGACCCCGACAAGGCCAAGCACGCCGCCGTGGCGGTGAAGGTCCCCGACAACAAGTACGAGCACCCGCAGCGCGGCATCGACAAGGCCGACATCGTCTTCGTCGAGCTCGAGGGCTACCTC
>JBMDXL010000119.1:0-2436 GCA_048594465.1 Microlunatus sp.
CAGGAGGTGTCGTCTACAACAAGAAGATCTACGCCGACCTCGGGCTGAAGGTGCCCACCTCGTGGGCCGAGTTCAAGGCCAACAACGACAAGATCAAGGCCGACGGCAAGGTCACGCCGATCCAGCAGACCTACGGCGACACGTGGACCGCGCAGCTGTTCGTGCTGGGCGACTTCGCCAACGTGTCCAAGCAGGACCCGGAGTGGGCCGAGCAGTACACCGCCAACCAGCGCAAGTACGTCGACCAGCCCGCCCTGCAGAGCTTCGAGAACCAGCAGGACGCGTTCGACTCCGGCTACTTCAACAAGGACTTCGCTTCGGCCAAGTACGACGACGGCGTCAAGGCCGTGGCCACCGGCACCGCGGCGCACTACCCGATGCTGAGCAGCGCGATCGCCGCGATCAACCAGAACTACAAGGAGAACCTGGCCGACGTCGGGTTCTTCGCCCTCCCGGCTCAGGACGCGGCCAACACCCAGATGACCATCTGGCTGCCCAACGCTGTCTACATCCCCAAGACCACCGAGGGAGCGAAGCTCGAGGCAGCCAAGAAGTTCGTCGCCTTCATCAACTCCCCGGACGGCTGCACGATCCAGAACGAGATCAACACGGTGACCGGACCGTACGTCTCCACCTGCGAGCTGCCGAGCGACGTCCCCGACCTGGTCAAGGACGTCCAGAAGTACCTGGACGACGGTCAGTCGTCGCCGGCGCTGGAGTTCGTCTCCCCGATCAAGGGCCCGAACCTGGAGCGGATCACCGTCGAGGTCGGGTCGGGCATCAAGTCCGGCAAGGAGGGCGCCGCCCTCTACGACGAGGACGTCAAGAAGCAGGCCCAGCAGCTGGGTCTCGACGGCTGGTGATGCACCTCCGGCGGCGTCACTGTCGTTGCCGGTCGCTGCTCAGTGCGGGTGGTCGGTCGCTCCGACCGGCCACCCGACTCCCGGGTGATCACTCACCCCGTGCTGCCCTCGGTGAGCCCCTCACCGCCTGATCAACGGAGACCAGATGGTGTCAACGATCTCCGCCACCGCGACGCCGCAGAAGACCAGACGGTCTCCCGCGCCGCGCAAGCGGAAAAGCCCCTATCCCCTGTGGTTCTACCTTCCGGGCGCGATCATCTTCGTCGTCCTGTTCGCCGTCCCGACCTTCGCCTCGTTCTACTTCTCTCTCACTCGCTGGACGCTGTTCGAGACCGAGTTCATCGGGCTGGACAACTTCCGGCAGTTCTTCGCCGAACCCGCGCTCCGCGGGTCCCTGGTCAACACCTTCATCTACGGCTTCATCACCTCGGGCCTGAAGGTCGTTCTCGGGCTGCTGCTCGGGCTGCTGCTCACCTCGCAGATCGTGGCCCGTGGCTATCTGCGGTCCGTGGTGTTCTTCCCAGTCCTGGTGTCCACCATCGGGATCGGCATCACCTTCCGCATCCTGATGGATCCCTTCGACGGGGTGATCAACCAGTTCCTGGGCGTCTTCGGCATCACCGGGCCGGGCTGGCTGACCGATCCGTCGCTGGCGCTCTACAGCATCGCGCTGATCGACGTCTGGAAGGGCGTCGGCATCGCCACCTTGATCTTCATCGCCGGGCTGGTGGGCATCCCGCAGGAGTACTACGAGGCGGCCCGGGTGGACGGCGCGAGCAAGTGGCAGAACTTCTGGAACATCACGGTGCCGCTGGTGATGCCGGCCACCGCGACCGTGGTCCTGCTGTCCCTGATCGGTGGGTTGCGGTCCTTCGAGCTCATCTGGGCCACGACCGGTGGCGGGCCGGGCTTCGCCAGCGACGTGATCGGTTCGATGATCTACAAGCAGTACCAGGCCGGCTTCTACGGGCTGTCCACCGCCGGGAACGTCATCTTGTTCCTGATCGTCACCGCCATCGTCGTCCCGATCAACGTCATCCTGGGTCGCAGGGAGAGGAACTCATGAAGCGCGAGCGCATCCTCGGGTGGGTGATCGGCATCGTCGCGGTCCTGGCCTCGGTGGTGGTCTTCCTGATCCCGTTCGCCTTCATCGTGGTCACCGCCGCCAAGACCACCAAGGAGGCGGCCGACCTCAGCTTCACCTGGCCGACCACGTGGCAGCTGTGGGAGAACATCACGACGGTGATGACCGTGCGTCAGTTCGTCGTGCTGCGCGCCTTCATCAACAGCACGACCCTGACCGTCTTCAGCGTCGCCCTGATGGTCGTCCTGTCCGCCATGATCGGCTACGTCCTGCAGCGGCGTTCCTCCCGCTGGAACCCTCTGGTCAACTTCCTCGTCCTCGCCGGTCTGATCATCCCGCCGGCCGTGGTCCCCACGATCTGGATGCTGCAGGAGATCGGGCTGTTCAAGCAGATGATCGGGATGATCCTGGTCAACGTGGCCTTCGGGCTGCCGTTCTGCATCCTGCTCTTCCGGGCCTTCGTCTCCTCGATCCCGCGTGAGCTGGACG
>JBMDXL010000012.1:0-1763 GCA_048594465.1 Microlunatus sp.
CCACCTCCAGATGCCCACCCCCGACGCAATGCTGTTCGACTTCTCCGCCAGCGAGTGGCACTTCGGCCTGGACGGGGCCGTCGCGATGGCGAACGCCTATCCCGAGACCCCGCTGCTGCTGCACCACTGGGGCTGCGTCGACGCCCCCGACTTCGCGCCCTTCAACGCCGATCCGGCCGCGCTCCCCGAGCTGGTCGTCAACCCCGACCGGATCGTCCTGCTCGCCCCCGGCGAGCCGTACACGCTGCACCCCCTGCTCGCCTGACCCGCCTGCACCCCTGACCCGGGACCACCCGCGGGGCGACCGGTCACCGACCGCGCCCGCCGGAGAACCAGGAGATCTCGTGGACCACCGCCTGCTCGGACGCACCGGCGTCTCCGTCAGCCACCTCTGTCTCGGCGCCATGATGTTCGGGGCCTGGGGCAACCCCGACCACGACGAGTCCCTCCGCATCATCCACGCCGCCCGCGACGCCGGCATCACCGTCCTCGACACCGCTGACGTGTACGCCCAGGGCGAGTCCGAGGAGATCGTCGGCAAGGCACTGAAGGGCCGCCGCGACGACATCATCCTGGCCACCAAGTTCCACGGCGCCATGGGCGACGACCCGAACCGGCAGGGCAGCTCCCGACGCTGGATCATCCGGGCCGTCGAGGACTCCCTGCGTCGGCTCGACACCGACTGGATCGATCTCTACCAGGTCCACCGTCCGCGGACCGACACCGACATCGACGAGACCCTCGGCGCGCTCAGCGACCTGGTCCACCAGGGCAAGATCCGCTATCTCGGCGCCTCGACCTTCCCGGCCAGCCAGATCGTCGAGGCCCAGTGGGTGGCCCGCGACCGTGGCTACCAGCGCTTCGTCACCGAGCAACCGGCGTACTCCATGCTGGTCCGGCGGGTCGAGGACGACATCCTGCCCACCGCGCAGCGTCACGGCATGGGGGTGCTGACCTACAGCCCCCTCACCGGGGGCTGGCTGTCGGGCCGCTGGCGCAAGGACACCGGCCAGCAGAGCTCCTCCCGGGCCGGTCGGCTCCCGGAGCGCTTCGACCTGTCCCAGCCGGCCAACCAGCGCAAGCTCGACGCGGTGGAGGATCTCGCCCAGCTCGCCGACGAGGCCGGTCTCACCCTGATCCAGCTGGCCATCGCCTTCGTCCTGAGCCACCCGGCGATCACCTCGGCGATCATCGGGCCGCGGACCATGGACCAGCTGACCGGACAGCTCGCCGCCGCGGACACGGTGCTCACCCCCGACGTGCTGGACCGCATCGACCAGATCGTGGCGCCCGGCACCACCATCAACCCGGTCGACAACTCCTTCGACAACCCGGCCCTGGCCCCGACGGCTCGCCGCCGCTGACGGCTGAGGACCCACAGTGACCGACGATCACCGTCCCGACCGCCTGGTCCGTCGGGCGGTGCGGGTGCTGCCGGTCAGTCCTGCGGGGCGGGTGCTGCTGCTGCAGTGCGTCAAGCCCGACGCCGTGGGCGCTCCCTTCTGGGTGACCGTCGGCGGTGGCATCGAGGACGGCGAGGACGCCCGCCAGGCGGCGGTCCGGGAGCTCTGGGAGGAGACCGGTCTCCGGGCGGACGCCACCGATCTCCGTGGCCCGGTGGGCGCCGAGACCGTGGAGTTCACCTGGCCGCCGTTCGTCATCGAGCAGGCGCAGACCTACTACGTCCTCGACGTCGCCGACACGGCGGAGCACCCCGCCGAGGACCTCCCGATCAGCTTCGCCCACTTGGAGGAGGTGGAGGT
>JBMDXL010000120.1:0-1636 GCA_048594465.1 Microlunatus sp.
GGTGAAGGTGACGGTCCGGACGGACTCGGTGGAGGCGCTCCGGGCGCCGCCGGCGGCCAGGTCCAGCGAGGTCAGGGTGGCCACTTCCGCGTGCAGGGCGTCCAGGGTGATCTCGAACTGGATCCGCTCGACCAGCCCGTCGGGGACCGGGTCGGAGTCGGTGTAGCAGGCCCGCAGGGCGGCCAGCAGGGCGGCGTCGTCCGCGTCCAGCGGCGCACCGGCCAGCGCGAGCTCGCGGGCGTCGACCCCGGCCGCCGCCCGGGTCGCGTCGGCATCGGTGGGCCGGTGGTCGTGGGTGCTCATCGTGCCTCCCAGGCAGGATCGTCAGCGAGGGCGAGCCGGAGCTTCGCCAGGCACCGGCCACGGGTGGGTCCGATGCTGCCTTGCGGCATCCCGAGGGCACGGGCCAGCTCGGCGTAGTCGGGCCGGTCGGCGAACGCGATCACCCGCAGCAGGGTCTGGCACCGTTCCGGCAGCTGCTGGACGTGCTGCCACAGGCGCGACCGGGTGTCCGCCGCGCAGACGTCCGCCTCCACCGACTCGCTGCTCGGGGTCTGGTCCTGGCCGATCGAGGACTCGAAGTCCTCCGGCCGGACGCGGGCGGCGGCCTTGGCCACCCGCCAGGCCTCCCGGCGGGTGGTCACCACCATCCACTGGAGCACGGCCTGCGGCTCGGTGATGGTGTCCGCCTTGCGCACCAGGGTCAGCCACACCGTCTGCAGCACGTCCTCCGCCGCGGCGGTGTCCAACCGGACGCCGCGGACCGTGTGCCACAGGATCGGGGTCAGGGTGCGGACCAGGTCGGCCATCACCGCCTCGTCGCCGGCGCGGTACGCCTCGAACAGGCGACCGGCGCGGGTGGCGAGTCCGTCCTCCAGCTTCCCGGGCATCGCAGGACTCCGTTCGTCGGACCGATCGTGGCCACCGGGCTGGTCGGACGCCGGCTGGGGCTGCTGACGCGAGGAGCGCGGTTTCTGGCTCATGTCTCTTCGATGAGTGTGCTCGGCTCGCCGTGATACATCCAGCCCCGGCTCCGGCCCGAGGTCTCGTGCCGGTGCTCGCGCCCCCGGACGTGCGAGGATCATCCGACCGCCACCGCGAGACCCGATCCGACGGCCGCCCGAGGAGACCCGACCGTGAACCCCGATCCCGACGGCTCCGTGCTGTTGACCTCCACGGACGTGGAAGAGCTCCTGCGAGCCGCGGTCGACCACGGGGGCGGCAGTCTGGTGACCTGGCAGCTGGACCACGTGGACGCCCACCCGCAGCGCTCCACCACCGCGACCTACACGGCGGTGGTGGACTGGCCGTTCGGGCGCCGCAACGAGCTGCTCGGGGCGAGCGTCCGGGTGGGCGGGCGGACCGAGACCGACGAGCGGGCCGTGATCTTCGCCGACGGTCAGCGGGAGGTCGCCGTCTGGCTCTACCCGCGCGACCCCGACCTGCCCGGGCGGGTCCGGGCCGCCTACCCCGAGCAGGTGGCCGCGCTGCTGCACGCGTACGCGATCACCCCCGAGGTGGTGGAGACCGACCAGGTCGAGCTGGAGATGATCGGCTACCGGCCGCGCCGCCGGGCGGTGCTGCGGGCCACGGTGACGATCGACGGCCGACGCTCGGTGTTCTACATCAAGGTGCT
>JBMDXL010000121.1:0-7510 GCA_048594465.1 Microlunatus sp.
GATCAGACTCACCAGGTAGCGGGCCTGGTCGCCACGCAGCTTGTCGTACTTGGCCCCGGTGGTCTTGCTCGAGCTGTGCCGCTCGTCCAGGTGCGCCGAGAAGGCCCAGAACTTCTGGCCCGTCTTGCGGTTCTGCAGCAGCGCGTAGCTGCCGCGGCGGCGCTTGCTCTCGCTGTCCCCCGACGCGATGGGCAGGGCGAACGAGCAGGACGCGTTGTACGTCGTCTTGCCGGTCTTCTCCGGGCACGAGCTGAGCATCTTGTAGCGCTTGTTGTCGTAGAGCACCCGACCGCCCTGGGTGCCACGCTTCTGCCCGGTCTTCACCAGCAGGGTGGTGCGGTTCATCCGGTAGTCGTACGACTTGCCACCCTGCTTGGCGAGCTGGGCCAGCAGCGTCGTGGTCTGGCGCCCGACCTTGGCGGTGGACCCGCCCTTGCCGTCCGCGCGCCCGGGCGAGATCTCCTGCAGCAGGACCACCCCGGCGCGCGAGGTGAGGATCTCCTTGGCCACGTCGTCGACCCGCAGCAGCCAGTTCCGCTTGTCCTTGGTGGCCTTGACGGTCCGCACGTTGAAGGTGGCGACCCGCAGGTCCGTCCCGCTCCGGGACTGGTCGGTGCCCAGGGCCTGCGGCATCACGGCCTGCAGGTTCGGGTAGGCCTTGGTGACCGTCTTCGACCCCTCCTTGTTCACCGCGAACAGGCGGTAGTACAGGTAGTTGGCCGAGCCCAGCGGCGCACCGGCGCTGGCGGCCTGGGCCGCGGTCATCGTGAAGGACCGGGCCGAGGCGGAGATGACGAAGGTCTTGGCGTTGCGGCCGGACGACGGCAGGGACGAGCCGCTGGACTTGCTGAAGGCGGTGAGACCGGTCTCCAGCAGGAAGTAGTCGGTGTGGCTCCCGGCGGTGTTCCAGCTGAAGCTGACCTCCCCGGGTCTGGCGCCGGGAACGGCCACCACGTCGCTGATCGACGACGGGGTGCTCACGGCCCCGGCGGGCTGGGCGCCGGTCAGCAGACCGACGGCTAGCACGGGGCTCACGGACAGGGCAACGAGACGGCGACGAAGCATGACACTCCTCGAACGGACCGCGGTGACCTGCACCTCGGCCTTGATGGTCTTGCCCCCCGGTCGTGCGATGGCTGCACGCGCTGCGCGGCAGACTAGTCGACCCGCCGACGTGGATACAACTGTTACGAGAGTGTTAGTTGTTGCTCAGCTTGAGGACGGGTCGAGACTTTTCGTTATGAGTGCGGGCGTGTCGCTCCGCCGGAGCGGTGCACCGAGGCCGTATCTTTCGCCACCGACAGGAATCACTCCGGTCGGTTGGCGTGGTCTCCACCGATCCGGAAGGGCGTGTCCCAACCCTCGTACATCAGGTGGGCCACCATCCCGTCGGCGGCGTGCTCGAGGTTGTGGCAGTGGTCCATCCACAGACCCGGGTTGTCGGCCACGAAGCCGATCTCGTACGTCTCGCCGTCCTCGACGTCCAGCGAGTCGACCCACCACGGGCTCCCCGTGGCGGCGACGCCGTCCCGGCTCAGCACCACCGCCCGGTGCCCGTGCAGGTGCATCGGGTGGACCTGGCCGCTGGAGTTCTCGATCCGCATGATCACCACCTCGCCCTCGCGCACCACGTACATCGGCACGTTCGGGTACAGGTGGCCGTTGACCGACCAGAACACCCCCGGTCGTCCCCGGACGAAGCCGGGACGCCGACCGATCCGGTAGTCGACGTGCCGGGCGGCGTCGGCGGGGTCGAACCCCAGGGGTGCCGGGGTCCCGTAACCGAGCAGATCGAGCGTGGGGACCGGCTGCGGCGGCACCGCGGCGCTGTCACCAGAGCCGAGGACCACGGCCGTGGCCCGACTCAGCTGCAGCCGGGCCGCGCCGGTGGCCGGCACGGTCAGCTCGAGGTCGAGTCGTCCGCCCGCCGTCAGTCGGAGGCCCTGACCCGTCACCGGTGTCGGACCGTGCAGGTCGCTCCCGTCGACCGCCAGCACCCGGTAGGGCACCTCCGCCCACAGGGGCATCGGAGCGTTGTCGGTGTTCACCACCCGCACCCGGACCAGCTCCCCCGCCCGGGCCGGCACGACCAGGTCGCCGGGTCGGCCGTTGACCGTGCGGACAGCCCCGTACGTGTGGGCCAGGGCGGTGACGTCCTGTCCGCTCCGGCGCGGGCCGCGGGGCAGCACCCCCAGACCCCCGAACAACCCGCCCCGCACCTGCGGGTCCGCCACCTGGTGGGAGTGGTACCAGAAGCTGCCGGCGCGGTCGGCCACGAACCGGTAGGTGAAGCTCCCGCCGACGGGCACCGCGTCCTGGGTGACCCCCGCGACGCCGTCCATCGCGTTCGGCACGTCCACGCCGTGCCAGTGCAGGGTCACCCCGGCGCTCACCGAGGCGTTGTGCAGCCGGACCTCGACCAGCTGTCCCTCCACCGCCGTGATGGTCGGACCCGGTGTCGTGCCGTTGAGGGTGAAGCCGTCGATCCGCTGTCCCCCGACTTCGACCGTGGCGGCCGCGGCGGTCAGCGCGACCCGCACATCGGCCGGCCGCGCCGGGTCCACCACCAGCTCGGTGAGCGGACGCAGGACGTGACCGTCGTGGGCACCGTGCTGGCCGTGACCCGCGGTCGTCGTGTCCGTGACGGGCCCGCCGCCGTGGTCGAGGTACCCCATGTCCATCACCGAGTACGCCGAGGGCACCCGGCTGCCCTGCCAGAGCACCGCCAGCGGGGCGATGACCGCGACCGTGGCCAGGACCGGCATCCAGCGTCGCAGCCGGCCGGAGCTCATCGCGGCCGGCTCAGGCGGTGGCCAACGGCGTCGCCGGGTCGACGCTCGCCGTGGTCGCCGCGCGCCGGCGCACGGTCAGGGCCGCCATCACCGCGGCGCCGAACAGGACCAGGGCGAGCACACCGTGCAGGATGCCGAGCTGCGGGATGCCGTGAGCGGCCATCCCGAGCGCCACCTGGGCGGCCGTGGTCACGAACACGATGACGCCCCAGCGCACGGCGCCCGCAGCCTTGGCGAAGAACGAGCTGATCAGCAGCAGCAGCGCGACCACCGGGATCACCATGGTGCCGAACATGCCGTGGATCATGAACCCGACGACGCCTGGGAAGGAGACGCTGCTCTCGGGCCCCATGTTCGCGGCGTCGAGGGTGCCGCCCTGCTGCACCCAGGCGAACAAGCCGAACACCGCGAAGGCGATCGCCGCCGCTTGCACCACCACCAGGCCGGCGACGACGAACGCCAGCACCTTGTAGACCGTCCTCATGACCCCGAGTCCCCTCTGTGAGCGCCGCCACCCCGACGGCGTGCCTGTCCCTACTGTGTCCCTGCCGCGCCCGGTCGGCAACGGGGAAAACCCTCGGACACGACCCAGAGCAGGAGAGGGCGCACGGTCCACCTGATACGCGGCTGCGCGTCTCGTCTGGTCACCCGTGGGTTCTCCTTCACGATCGGTAACCTTTGCCGCCTGGCGTACGTATGTCCTCTGGACGCAAGGAGGGCATCATGACCGTCGTCGTCACCCCGGCTGCGCGCCGCCGCACCGACTGGCCGTGGGCACTCCTGTCGTCCCCGCGCTGGTTCGGCGGGTCCCTCGGCGCCGTCTTCGTGCTCGCCGTGGCGGTCCGCCTCACCGCCGCCCTGCGCGGCGGTGGGCTGTACGGGCTGGGGAACTACGACGACGGGGTGCACTTCGCCGCCGCCCTCGGACTGGTCAACGGCCTGCTGCCCTACCGGGACTTCCTGCTGCTCCACCCGCCCGGGGTGGTGCTCGCGCTCGCCCCGTTCGCGGCCCTGTCCTGGTGGGTGGGCGAACCGGACGCGATGGCGGTGGCGCGGGTGTCGTGGATGGTGCTCGGCGGGGCGAACGCCGTGCTGTGCGGTCTGGTGCTGAAGCCGCTGAGCCGAGCCGCGGGTCTGGTCGCGGCCCTGTTCTACGCGCTGTGCTTCGGGGCCGTGTACGTCGAGCACACCACCCTGCTGGAGGCGCCGGCCACCACTGCCCTGCTGCTCGGTCTCGTGGTCACCAGGGTGATCGGTCCGGCCGCGGGGGTCCGCGACCGACGCTACGTCCTCGCGGGGGTGCTGCTGGGACTCTCGCCGGCGTTGAAGATCGGGGGGGTGGTCGCCGTCCTGGGGGTCGTCGTCGCCGTTGCCGCCCGGCGGGGACGACGACCCGCTGCCCTCACCCTCGGGGCCGCCCTGGCGTCCTGTGCGGCCGTCTGCCTGCCGTTCTTCCTGAGCGCGCCGGCGGAGATGTGGCGGATGGTGGTGGTCGCGCAGCTGGGCCGGCGCCGCACCGCCGAACCCGTCTCGGGTCGACTCGACGACGTCCTCGGCGTACGGCTGTGGACAGGGGCCGGTGGGCAGTGGACCGCCGTGCTGGTCACCCTGCTGGTGATCGTGCTCGGCGCCACGGTGCTCTGCCTGCTCCGCGCCGAGCTCCGGCTGCTCGCTGCGCTGCTGCTCACCCACGGGGCGCTGGTGATGGTCACCCCGATGTGGTTCCTGCACTACGCCGGACTGACCGCGGCCCCGATCGCGCTGGCCGTCGGCGGAGCGTCGGTGGTGCTGCTGGGGTGGCTGCGACCGCTGCGGTGGGGGCCACCCGCTCTGGTGGCGCTGGCGGTCCTCGGCGTCCTCGTGCTGGGCTGGCCGTTGCGCGACGTCGACCTGGGTGACCGCCGCTTCCCGGCCGGGGCCCTGGGGCACGCGGCCGCCGACTTCGGTGGCTGCACGACCACGGACTGGCCGATGACCCTGATCCAGATGGACCTGCTGCAGACCGACATCGACCGGGGCTGCCGCTTCGTGGTCGACCTGGGCGGCTACAGCTACTACCTGGTCGACAGCCCGTACCACCAGGAGTCCCGTCGCAAGAACCAGGACTGGCAGACCCTGGCCCTGGACTACTACCGCTCGGGCGACGCCGTCATCGCCGTCCGGTTCAGCACGGCCAGCGGGTTCTCCAAGCGCACGGCGGGCATCGTCGAGGGCTGGCCGGTGATCGCCGAAGCCGACGGGTTCGTGATCCGGCGGCCCGAGCCCGGTGGGGCCTGATCGCCACCGCACCGGGAGCCCCGACCGGCTGCCTCAGCCCATCGTCGCGCCGAAGGCCAGTCCCAGCAGGTACGTGGCTCCGGCCGCTCCGTACCCGATGGCCAGCTGGCGCAGGGCCCGCTTGGCCGGTGAGGCCCCCGACAAGACACCGACCACGGCCCCCGTGCCGAGCAGGGCGAGTCCGACGAGCAGCGCGGCGATCGCGATGGCCGGGAGCCCGGTGACGCCGAAGAGGTAGGGCAGCACGGGGATCAGCGCGCCCGAGGCGAAGAAGCAGAAGCTGGACAGGGCCGCCGACCACGCGTTGCCCACGGCCTCGTGCGGATCCACCCCGACGGCGTCCGGGGAGTCCGCGTCGAGCACCTGACTGGCCAGTACCGCGACGGCCCGCTCGGTGGCCTGGGACGAGTCCATCCCCCGCGCCCGGTAGACCAGAGCCAGCTCGTTGGCGTCCAGGTCCAGGTGGGGCAGGGCCGCCTGGGCCTCGGGATCGGGACGGGTGGACTGCAGCAGCTCGCGCTGGGAGCGGACCGAGACGTACTCCCCCGCCCCCATCGACAAGGCCCCGGCCAGCAGTCCGGCCACGCCGGTGAACAGCACGGTCTGCGTCGAGACCCCCGTCGCCCCGATGCCGAGCACCAGGGCCAGGTTCGACACCAGCCCGTCGTTGGCGCCGAAGACGGCGGCCCGGAAGGAGCCGGACAGCTGCTCGCGCCCCCGGGCCGCCAGCCCGCGCAGCACCTCACCGTGGATCCGCTCGTCGGCCGCCATCTGGTCCGTGGCGTCCGCGTCGTCGTCGTACGGTGTCCTGCCTTCGGCTCGCTGCATCAAGGCGAGCACGAACACCGTGCCGAAGTGGGCGGCCAGGAAGACCATCACCCGGGTCCGCAGGCTGGTCCGCGGCGGTGGCTCGGCGGCGGGCCCCAGCAGCTGGACCCAGTGCTCCTCGTGCCGACCCTCGGCCTCGGCCAGGGCGCTGAGGATCTGGTGCTCCGCGCCCTCCTTGCGGGTGGACAGCGTGCGGTAGACGGCCGCCTCGGCGCGCTCGTCGGCGAGGTAGCGACGCCAGCGCCGGATCTGGCGCCGGCTCGGCGACGGTGGTCGGGCGGAGGTCACCGGGCCATCATCGGCCCGGGTGCGTACCGGGATCAGGTCAGGGTGGCCTGCGTGCGGTCCCCCGGTGGGCCGCAGACCGGATCCGTTCGGGCCGGGTCGCGGTGGACGTGCGCCCGGGCGTGACGCACCGCGGAGGGCAGGTCGTCGAACAGGTGGCTCGTGTGCGCCAGGGCGTCCAGCCCGCCCGTCCGGGCGATCATCGTGAGGTGCTCGGCCCGGATGCCTTTCAGCAGCACGGTGATCCCCCGGCGTTCCAGGTTGCGTACGATCTCCGCGATAACCCGGGCGCCGGTCACGTCCATGATCTGCAGCTGGGACAGCCGGAGGATGACGACCTCGGCCTGGTCGATGGCCAGCACGCGTTCCTGGAGCCGGTCGGCGGCGCCGAAGAAGAGGGCTCCGTCCAGCCGGAAGACCGCGATCCGGGGGTCGGCCGGATCGGCCGGTCCGGCCACCTCCTCCCGGTGCACCCCGCTGGATCTCGCCAGGGACCGCAGCGCGAACAGCCCCGCGCACCCGATCCCGATGCCGACGGCCACGACCAGGTCGAAGGAGACCGTGATCGCCGCGGTCAGCACGAAGGTCGCGGCGCCGGCGCGGCTGGAGGCGACGACGCTGCGGACGGTCTCGTGCTGCACCATCCGGTAGGCCGTCACCATCAGCACGCCGGAGAGCGCGGCCAGCGGCACCTGGGACACGACGCCGGCCCCGATCAGCACCACACCCACCAGGACGAGGGCGTGGACCACGGCGGCGATCCGGGTGCGACCGCCGGATCGGAGGTTGACGGCGGTGCGGGCGATCGCCCCGGTGGCCGGCATGCCGCCGAACAGACCCGAGGCGACCGACGCCAGTCCCTGCCCGACCAGCTCCCGGTCGGCCTCGAACGGACCGGTGTCGGAGATCGTCGCCGCCACCTCGGCCGAGAGCAGTGACTCGATGGCGGCGAGGGCGGCGACGGTGAGGGCGGCCGCCAGCAGGTTCGTGATCAGCGCGGGATCCGCGGCCGGCAGCCCGGGGGCCGGCCAGGTGCTCGGCAGCGAGCCGATCCTCGCCACCGGCGCCTGCGTCAGGGTGCAGCCGACAGGGACGAGGACGATGCCGAGGAGCGACCCGGGGATCGTGCGGTGCACCCGCGCCGCCCCGATCATGACGATCGCGACGACGGCGGCGCGGCCGCGGGTCCACCGGACGCGGGGGGCGGAGGCGCCCCGGATCGCGTGGACGGCGGCCCGCACGGCGTTCTCGCCGTGCGGGCCCACGACGCCGACAGCCGCCGGGATCTGTTGCACGAAGATGATCACGGCGATGCCGAGGGTGAAGCC
>JBMDXL010000122.1:0-10944 GCA_048594465.1 Microlunatus sp.
CTACGACCTGGGGCTGTACTACCGCCCACCCCTGGACGTCGCGGCCGTACGCGAGCTCGCCCGCGCCGTGGCCGGCCAGGACGCGGAGGTGACCGAGCCGGGCGGCTGGGGTCCGTGGGTCGACGGCGGGGGTTGGCTGACGGTGGGTGGCGCCCGGGTCGACTGGATCTACCGGGACGTCAGCCGGGTGCAGCGCGCGTGGGCCGATGCGCAGCGGGGGACGTTCGCGTTCCACCGGCAGCCGGGGCACCAGCTCGGTGTGCCGGACTTCGCCTACATCGGTGAGGCCGCGCTCGGCGTCGTCCTGGCGGACCGCACCGGGGAGGTCACCGCTCTGCACCACGCGGCCGCCACCTACCCGCCGGCGCTGACGACCGCTCTGGTCGCGGGGTTGTGGGAGCC
This sequence comes from Microlunatus sp., assembly GCA_048594465.1. Taxonomy (GTDB): domain Bacteria; phylum Actinomycetota; class Actinomycetes; order Propionibacteriales; family Propionibacteriaceae; genus Microlunatus. The sequence goes on from JBMDXL010000122.1 coordinate 403, forward strand.
GGTCTTCGAGCTCGGGGCGGCGCACAAGGCCACCGCGCGCGGAGACACCGTCTACGTGGCCGGCGTGTTGGTCCACGCGCTGCTGCTCTGCGCGCACGCCGTGCACGGCCGGGCCGGACGATGGCTGGTCAACGAGAAGAACGCCATTGCGGGGGCGGGCCGGCTCGAGGTCGCCCCGCCCGACTTCGCCGGCCGGTGTCACGCGGCCCTGGCCGCGGTGGGCACGGAGCCCACCGAGCTGACCGCCGCCCGGCACGCCTGCGAGCTCATCGTCGACGACGTCCGCCGGGCCTGCCGGCTCGACGGGGGCTGAGGTCGCTTCGCCGCTCGAAGAGCCCGTTGCGGAGCCCGACGATGATGGGACGGTGCGTGATCCCGCCGAGGTGTTCCCTGACTGGTTCTTCGAGCGAACCGACCCGTCCGACGACGCCCGGTTCTACGCGAGCCCGCGGCTGGTGTCCCACATCGACGACGGAGCCGTCGCCGCGGTCGGCGATCTCTACGCCGAGCTCGGGCTGGACGGGCGGGTGCTCGACCTGATGTCGTCCTGGATCTCGCACTTCCGTACGGCACCGACCGACCTCGTCGTCTTGGGTCTGAACGGCCCGGAGCTGGACGCGAACCCGCAGGCGAGCAGCCGGGTCGTGCAGGACCTCAACGCCGACCCGGTGCTCTCTTTCGCCGACGCCTCGTTCGACGGCGTGGTCTGCTGCGTGTCGGTGGACTACCTGATCCGCCCGGTCGAGGTGCTGGCCGAGGCCGCACGGGTGCTGCGGCCCGGCGCGCCGGTCGCCCTCACCTTCTCCAACCGCCTCTTCCCGACCAAGGCCGTGCACGGCTGGCTGGCGGCCGACGAGGACCAGCGGTGCGCGATCGCGGTCGAGTACCTGCGCCGGGCCGGGGGGTTCGGCGAACCCGAGGTCTCCCTGCGCACGCCGCCGGGGCGGGACCGGGGCGGTCGCTACCGCGGCGATCCGCTGTACGCCGTGGTGGCGCGGCGTCTGCCCTGACGGTCGGTCACCGGGACCCGTGACCCAGGCGGCTCATCGCGGTGCGGTTGTCCGGGATCGACCAGAACAGCTCCTCCAGATCGGTTGGCAGCTCGTCCCGGTGGGTGCCGGTCACCCCGCGCCGGAAGAAGCCGGGATCCTCCTGGTGGAGCTGGTCGAAGGTGGGGACCACCGGAGTGTCGGACACCGCGAGGTCGGGGGCCACGCGGCGCAGGGCCCCGGTGACGACCCCGACCGGGTCCGCGACGAGGTCCTCGAACCGGATCACGACGACCGGCGCGGTCGACTCGGCGTCCGGCGGCGGCAGCCAGCTGAGCACGTTGCCGCCCCAGCCCGCCGTGCCACCGTGGCGGCGGAGGATCAGGGCCTCGAGCTCGGCGCAGTAGCGGCGGGGGTCGCCCTCGGCTCGCTGCCGGGCGAACGAGACGAGGGCATCGCGGCCGTCGCGCACCAGGTAGAGAGCGCGGTCGGTCTCGGCCACGTCGTCCGAGCGTCGCCGGTGCGTCTTCACGAAGTGCACAGCGGGGGAGTCCCGGGCCTCCGCCAGGGACCGTGGGCCGGGATCGTCGGCGACGAGAGCGTTCCCCAGCCGTTCGCGGACCCCGTCGACGGGGTAGACCGCGGCGGAGCCGTACCCGGACAGGCGGTGGACGACGATTCGCAGGAAGGTGTTGCCCGACCGGGGGTAGGACGCGAGCCAGACGATCACCTGGGGACCGTAGCGGCTCCTTCCGACAACCCCGACCGGTCGCCGAGAACCCCGTCGGTCAGGGAGCGTTGCGGCGCCGGGTGACGGCGACCGCGACGGCACCGGCGGCGGCGACGGCCACGCCCCCGGTGATCAGCCAACGGTTCAACCGCCGGTGGGCCACGGGCGAGGCCGCTGCCTCGGGCTCGGCCAGGTAGACCCGACCCTGGTCGCCGTCGACGGTGATCTGCTGACCACTGGTGATCCGTCGGGTGCCGACCGCGGTGCCGAGAACCGCCGGGATGCCGTACTCGCGGGCCACGATCGAGCTGTGGCTGAGCGGCCCGCCGATGTCGGTGACCACCGCCGCGGCGCGCGCGAACAGCGACGCCCAGGCCGGGGTGGTGACGGCGGCCACGAGCACCTCGCCCGGCCGCAGCTGCGCGGCGTCGGCCGGACCGCTCAGCACCCGGGCCGTGCCGGTGACCCGGCCGCTGCTGGCCCCGATCCCGGTGAGCACGTCCCCGGTCTGGTCGGCGGTGGTGGCGGGCATCCAGGCGCCGAGACGGTCCAACCAGGTGCCCTGGGGCAGCAGCTGCGGCGGGGTGGCCCGCCGCTGACCCCGCCAGAGCTCCTTCCGCTCGGCCACGGCCCGGCGCAGATCCGTACGCGGAGCGGGCGCTCCGGCGTGACCGGCCAGGGCCCCGCCGATCTCGGCCCGTCGACACCAGTAGACGTCGTCGGCCCGCTCGACGGCGTCCACGGCCACCAGCCGGTGACCCAGCTCGGTCAGCATCCGCCGCAGCTGCGGCCAGGCCAGCCCGACGTCGGCCAGCGCGTCCTCGCGGACGGGGGCGATGGCCTGCGCCCGGCGGAGCAGGGTGTCGAAGGTGCTGCGCCGCAGCGGGTCGATCCGCCGCCGGATCACCACGGTGGCCGCATCCCGCTTCTGCTGCAGCCGCCGCTGCCGCTCGTACGGGTCGCCGGCTCCCGAGTCGAGCCAGAGCCGCACGCTGTCCACCAGCGGAGCCGGGTCGTCGGCCGGCACCGGGTTGGCCACGTCGAGGTTGTAGACGGCGTGACCGTACGTGGCGAGGTGCTGGCGGAACCGCTCCGCGAACTCCTCCGCCCCCGGGGTCAGGGCCGCGGTGGTCAGCGGCCCCGGCCGGCCCAGGGCGAGCGCCTCGACGACCTCGGCCGCCGGTGTCGCCCGCAGCCAGGCGGCCAGCGCGGGCTGGTCGCGGGCTCGGCGGGCCAGGTCCCACAGCGACCGCTCGGCCCGGATCGGCTCGCTGTCGAAGCCGACCAGCAACCCGGAGGCGGGCGGGTCGCCGTCCCGCCGGACGAATGCGTCGTAGTAGCGGGTCAGGGCGATCTCGCTGGTCGCCGCGATCGGGATGATGGTCTGGACGGCCGTGTAGTAGGTGGCGCCGGCCTCGACCAGCTCGGCGACCCCGTCCAGCAGCTCGTCGGCCGACAGCTGGCTCAGGTCGTGCGCGACCCAGGCGTCCACGATGGCCTGGTAGGCCGGCCGGGCCACCGTCTCCCAGCGCTCCCGCCCCCCGACGCCCCGCCGGCCGTACGCCCCGCTCAGCGCCTGCGGGGTGCTGCGCAACATCCGCAGCATCCCGGTCGAGGAGTACCGGTAGTAGGCGTAGCCGTTGATGGTGGGCAGCCCGACGTCACCGGCTCGCACCGCTCCCGGACCGAGCACCTCGTCCATCAGGTGGGTCAGGGAGGAGGTGACGGCCGGGTCGATCAGCTCGGCGAACAGCGGTGTCAGCGGGTCCGGCAGCTGCTCCACGATGCTGGCCCGGAAGTACCAGCCGGGTCCGGGCACCGGCCAGGACGTCGGCACCGGGCCGACCGGGTCGGGCAGGGCGGTGATGGGCCGGGACTGCAGGATCTGGAAGGCCCCCCCGGGGTCGCGGGCCCACTCGACGTCCTGGGGGGAGCCGAGGTGCTCGGCGATCCGGCGGCCGAGCCCGGCGAGCTCGCGGGCGGCGCCGTCGTCGAGCACCGACGTCCGCCGCCGCTCCGCCGGCACCGGGGTCTCGGTGGTGCCGTCGTCGGTCCGGACGGTCTGGACCGCCTTGTCGGCGACCCGCCGGTCGGTCACGGCCAGACCCGGACCCGTCAGGGTGATCTGGTCGGTGTCGACCAGGCCGCCCACCACGGCCTCACCGAGGCCCCAGGCGGCGCTGATCAGCACCGTGTCCCGGCGACCGGTGCCGGGGTCGGCGGTGAACATCACCCCGGCGGCACGCGCGTCGACGAGTCGCTGCACCACGACCGCGAGCTGCACCTCGGCCGGATCGATGCTCCGTCGGGCCCGGTCGGCCATCGCCCGGGCCGTCCAGAGCGAGGCCCAGCACCGACGGACGGCGTCCAGGACGGCGGCGTCGCCGCTCACGTTCAGGTAGGTGTCCTGCTGCCCGGCGAAGCTGGCCCCCTCGAGGTCCTCCGCGGTGGCCGAGGAGCGTACGGCCACGGGTCCCCCGCCGAGAGCGCGGTAGGCGTCGGTGATCCGGGAGGCGAGCGCGTCAGGGACCGAGGCGCCGGCGAACAGGTCGGCGACGGCTCGGGCCGCGGCCGCGTACGTCTCCTCCGGTTGCGTGTCAGCGGTGGTGCCGGACGGGGGCACCAACCCCAGGATCCGGTCCCGCAGGCCGTTGCCGTCGACCGCCTCGGCGTACGCAGTGGTGGTGACCACGAAGCCGTCCGGCACCGGCAGCCCGGCCCGGACCAGCTCACCCAGGTGGGCGGCCTTGCCGCCGGCCAGGCCGACGTCACCGCGACCGAAGGCGCCCAGCGGCGCCACCCAGCGCTCGCCGTCCCCGGTCGCGTCGCCTCGGTCGTCCACCGCCACATCGACCGAATCTACGCCCCTGCTGGGGGCGTCGGGTCAGTGGTGGAAGCGTCCCACGACGATCAGAGGTACTCCTCGATCGCCTTCAGCAGCACCGACTTGGGCTTCGCGCCCTTGAAGGCCTTGACCAGCTCGCCGCCGACGTACACCTGGATGGTCGGCAGACCGAGCACGTGGTTGTTGGCCGGGGTGACCGGGTTCGTGTTGGTGTCCATCTTGACGAAGGTGACCTTGTCACCGTGCGTGGTGGCCAGCTCCTCGATGATCGGGGCGACCTGCTTGCACGGGCCGCACCAGTCGGCCCAGTAGTCGACCAGGACCGGCTTGTCGGACTTCAGGACGACCTCGTCGAAGGTGGCGTCGGTGACCTCGTTGACTGCACCCATGGACTGCTCCTCAGTGGTGGTGGTGATCTGGATCAGACCGTGACGGTGTCGGCCAGGGCGGCGACGTAGTCAGCGGTGTCGTGCAGGTCGGCCAGGTGCTTCTCGGCGTCGAGCGCGGCCGCGCAGCCGGACCCGGCGGCGGTGATGGCCTGACGGTAGGTGTGGTCGACCAGGTCGCCGCAGGCGAACACCCCGGTCAGGTTGGTGCGGGTGCTCTTGCCGTCGGTGAGCACGTAGCCCTCGCTGTCGGTGTCGACCTGGTGCCGGATCAGCTCCGAGCGCGGGTCGTGGCCGATGGCGATGAACAGCCCCTGGACCGCGAGCTCGCGCTCCTCACCGGTCTCGGTGTCGCGCAGGGTGACCGACTCCAGCGACTTCTCGCCGTGCAACGCGGTCACCGCGCTGTTCCAGGCGAAGGAGATCTTCGGGTCGTTCTCGGCCCGCGCGGCCATGATCTTGCTGGCCCGCAGGTGGTCACGCCGGTGGATGATGGTCACCGACCGGGCGAACCGGCTGAGGAAGGTGGCTTCCTCCATCGCGGAGTCGCCACCGCCGACCACGGCGATGTCCTTGTCACGGAAGAAGAAGCCGTCGCAGGTGGCGCACCAGGAGACGCCGTGACCCGACAGCCGGTCCTCGTCCGGGATGCCGAGCTTGCGGTAGGCCGAACCCGTCGCCAGGATCACGGTGCGGGCCGCGAAGGTCTTCCCGTACGCGTCGGTGACGGTCTTGATCGGACCGGTCAGGTCCATCTCGGTGATGTCCTCGGTGACCAGCTCGGCGCCGAAGCGCTCCGCCTGCGACCGCATGTTCTCCATCAGCTCCGGGCCCATGATGCCGTCGGTGAAGCCGGGGAAGTTCTCCACGTCGGTGGTGTTCATCAGCGCGCCGCCGGCCGTGATCGACCCCTCGAAGAGGAGCGGCTTCAGGTCGGCCCGGGCCGCGTACACGGCGGCGGTGTAGCCGGCCGGTCCGCTGCCCACGATGATGACGTCGCGGACGTCGGTGGTGGTGTTGGTCATCGTCCTGCTCTCGATCTCGTTGCTCAGACTGCATCCGTCGTCGGACGCGCCACGGTGGGCCGCCGTCCCGCCCGGTCCGCGTACGGCGGGCCGCCACGGTGGGGACACCCTACTGCGGTGCGTCGTTCGTCCAGCCGTCCCAACGTGACCCGGGCACGCGCTATTCCGGGCGCGTGGCCGGGCCGGGCGGGGTCACCAGGAGTGCGCCTCCGGCGGGGTCACCAGGAGTGCGCCTCCGGCGATTCGCCCTTCTGGATCTTGCGGCCGCGGTTGATGTCGAAGATCTCGTCCAGCCGCGCCATCGTCTCGGTGGACAGGGCCAGCTCCGCCGCCCGGTCCAACCCGTCGAGCTGCTCGACCGTCCGGACCCCCACGATGGCGGAGTCGACGGCGGGGTGGTGCAGGGTCCAGGCGATGGCCACCGCCGTCTCGGTCTCGCCCAGGTCGCGGCAGAGCGCCGAGAAGTCGGCGAACTGGGTGTTGTCGGCCCCCAGGCTGATGCCGTACTCCTCCTCGACCTGAGCGGTGCGCGACCCGTCCATCGAGGCCACCTTGCCGGTCAGCAGTCCGCCGGCCAGCGGCATGTAGATCATCCCGCCGATGCCGAGGTGCTCGGCCGCCGGCAGCACCTCCATCTCCGGGACCCGGCTCAGCAGGTTGTACTGCGTCTGCTCGGAGATGAACCCCACCGAACCGCGCTGCCACGCCTGCTGCTGGTAGAGGGCCAGGCCCCAACCGGAGAAGTTGCTCGACCCGGCGTAGAGCACGTCGCCGTCGGCGATCGCGCGGTCGTACGTGCCCCAGAACTCCTCCGGACTCACGGTCCGGTCGATGTGGTGGGTCTGGTAGAGGTCGATCCGGTCGGTCCGCAGCCGCCGCAGCGAGTCGATCAGCGCCTGCCGGAACCGGTACGCCGAGAAGCCGCCGGCGCCGTTCGGGCGGTCGGGGTGCTCGGGGCCGTACTGCTTGGTCGCCAGCACCACCTGGTCGCGCACCTCGGGGCGTCGGGCGAACCAGCTCCCGATGATCTCCTCCGAGCGGCCGAAGCCCGCGGAGCCGCCGTAGACGTTGGCCGTGTCGATGAAGTTGATCCCGAGCTCGAACGCCCGGTCGAGGATGGCGTGGGACGTGGCCTCGTCCGCCTTGGGCCCGAAGTGCATGGTGCCCAGACACACCTTGCTGACGACCATGTTGGACCGACCCAGCCGGTTGTACTCCATCGACGACCTCCGTGACCGTGGCCGGCCCTGGTGGCCGGCCCCGACCCACCCTAGGTGCGGGGACCGACAGCTACGGGGTGAGTCGGACGCGGTCGCCGGCGGTCGGCTCCTCGCCGCAGCCGGTGACCAGCGTCGCGTACGTCTGCCCGTTCGACCGGGTGTAGACGAGGTAGTTCTGCTCGCCGGCCACGTAGACCGGGGTGATGCCGGTGATCCGTCCGGAGGTGACCTCGCGGGCGCACCGCCAGGCGGCCGAGAACAGGTGCGGATCCAGGTTGCGGGCCTCGGCCAGCGCCTTGGCCTGCTCGCCCAGCGCCTCGGGGTGCACCTGGGCGGGTGAGATCGCCGACGGCTCGTTCAGCCCGGCCGTCGCGCTGAGCACGTAGCCGCCGAACCCGACCACGGCGGCGGCCACCGCCGCCGCGAGCATCAGCCTGATCACCCCGGTCTGCTTCACGTACGTGGCCGTGGCCCCGGCCTTGAGCGGGGCCGGTCGGAGGAAGGGGGTGACCGTCGAGGTCTCCCCGCCCAGCACCCGGTCCAACCGGGCGGCCACGGTCACCGGCATGGTCACCGGCGGGAGCGCGGCCAGGTCGCCGGAGATCAGGTCCAGCTCCGCCCGCAGCTCGGCCAGCTCCGTCCGGCACGCCAGGCACCCGGCCAGGTGCTCCTCGGCGGCTGCCGCCGCGTCGGCCGGCAGCTCACCGACCGCGAGGTCGGCGAGCTCGTCCACCGTGGGGTGGGCGGGCGCGAGGTGATCGGGCATCGGAGGTTCCTGGTCGGCCGGCGGCCCGGACGCCGCGGTGGGCGCGACGGGCTCGTCGGGGGGAAGCGGTGGGGTGGTCATTCGACCAGCCCCCGGGTCTGCAGCTGCTCGAGCGTGCGGCGCGACCGCTTGTCCAAGGTCGCGTGCGGCGCCTGCGCCAGTATCCACGCGAACAGGGTCGAGGGTCCGCGCAGGAGCAGGGCGGTGGGCACCGTCACCCGGTCGCGGTGGCCGTCCCGGTCGACCTCCAGCCGGTACGACGGTCCCGCCGGTGTCGGCAGCTCGGTGACGGCGCGGACCTGGTCCGCCTCGACCCGGGTGAAGTCGCGCCAGCGGCGGGTGGTGAGGACGGTGCCCTCGATCAGCAGGTAGGAGCGGGTCCGCAACCAGACCACCCCGCAGTAGAACGCCCAGGCCAGGACCAGCACGATCCCGGCGGAGACCCAGCCGGTCGCCTGCCCTCGGGCCAGGATGCCCAGGCAGGCGACCAGGCCGACGGTGGCGAAGACCAGCGGGGCCCGCCAGTTGTACGACAGCGGGAGCGGGGCGGCCATCAGGGTGCCTCCGGTCCGCCGGCTCGCTGCCGGCGCAGCAGCACGGCCAGTCGCGCCCGGCCGCGCGCGCACCGGCTCTTCACCGTGCCCGCCGGCACGCCCAGCAGCGCCGCCGCCTCCTCCACCGGGTAGCCCTCGACGTCGACCAGGACCCGAGCGGCGCGCTGGTCGTCGTTGAGCTCGGCCAGCGCGCTGGCCAGGTGGTCGTGCAGCTCCTGCTGCTCGACCGGGTCGGGAGCGGCCTCGGCCACCAGCTCGGCGGTCCGGTCGGGGTCGGCGGGCAGCGGCTGCTCCGAGCGCAGCCGCTGCTGCTTGCGGAGCCGGTCCAGGCAGGCGTTCACCACGATCCGGTGCAGCCAGGTGCTGACCTGGGACTCCCCGCGGAAGCCGTCGGCCCGCCGGAAGGCGGCCAGGTAGGCGTCCTGCAGGGCGTCGGCGGCGTCGTGCGGGTTGCGCATCATCCGCAGCGCGACCGCCCACAGCCGGTTCTGGTGGCGGTGGACGAGGGTGGCGAAGGCGTTCGGGTCGCCGGCCACGTGAGCCGCGAGCAGAGCCGCGTCGCCGTCGGGCGCGTCGGCCGGGGGAGTGGTGGCCGGGGGATGGACTTCGGCCGGGCGGGCGACGTCCGGAGGGCTCGTGGGAGCACCGGCGCCACCCCGCACCAACTACACCACCTCGACCTCGTAGATCCCGCCCCGGTAGCCGCTGCCCTCCTTCGGCAAGGAGGTCAGGTAGACCAGGACGAACCGCGTCGTCACCGGGTCCTTGAGGCTGACCGCCGCCGTCGACGTCGCCTTGGACTGCTTGCCCACGGTACGCCACTGGCTGTCGGAGGTGAGCGGCGGTTTCGTCACCGCCGCGGGGTCGGTCTTGGGCACCCGGATCTGCAGGTCGGTGCCGTTGCCGCTGAGCCGCAGGTTGACGCCGCTGACCGCGACCGGCTTGCCGAGGTCGACGATCAGGCCGACGCCGCGCTTGAGCCCGCCGAGCTCGGGGTTGCCGAGGTACTTCACGGTCCGCCAGCGGGTCGCGGGGTTGCCGTCGACCGCGAGCTTGGCCTCGCCGTTGTTCTCGTCGTTGGGCGGGTCACCCTGGGGATCGAAGGTGCGCGCCCCGGTGATCTGCAGCGGTCCTGCGGGCGGGTCGGCGCTGGGCTGCCCGCCGGTGCTCTGCTGGCCGGGGGTCGGTCCCGCGTCCCGCTGGTTCAGCACGACCGCCGAGCCGATGCCGGTGGCCAGCAGCAGCAGCCCCATGGCGGCCACCAGCGCGAGCCAGCGGCGCGGACGGGGGCCGTCGGTGGCCGGCTTGCGCAGCGGTCGGGTCGGGGGCGGCGGGGTCGGCTGCCGGATCAGGGTGACGCGGACCGAGTCCTCGTTCGGGCCGTGGGTCGGGCTGACCGCCGAGCGGGTGACCGGGGAGGTCATCGACCCGGCCGACCGGGCGTGGGCGGGGATGGTGATCGGGGGGGTGGAGGTGACCTTGGGGATCGGTTGGCGCAGCCGGCGCTCGAGGTCGGCCGAGGCGTCGGCCGAGCCGAGCACCTTCGTCAGCGCGTTGACCACGTCGTTGGCCGAGCCGAGCCGGGCGGCGCGGTGGCGCGGCGGGTCGCCCAGGATCTGGTCGCAGACCACGTCCAGCGCGGGCGAGACCCCGGCCCGGACCTGGCGGGGGCTCATCAGGTGCCGTCCGGCCACCGGGGCCGCGGGCAGGCTGAACGCCGGTCCGCCCGGCCAGCGGGAGACCAGACAGGCGTAGAGCAGCCGGCCGAGGTCGACCACGTCGGCCTGTTCGGGGCTGAGGTGCGGGGCCCGCGGGAGCGCGTTGCCCGGGGCGGGCCGCAGCGCCGCCTCGATCAGCAGCCCGACGATCTTCACGTGCCCGTCGGGGGTGAGGATGACGGTGTCGGGGTTGATCCGCTGGTGGTGCAGACCCAGTCCGTGCACGCCGGACAGCGCGTCGGCGACCTCCCGGACCACCCAGGCCGACTCCAGCCCCGACAGCGGTCCGTGGCTGAGCAGCACCTCCAG
>JBMDXL010000123.1:0-2125 GCA_048594465.1 Microlunatus sp.
ACCTCGGCGACCTGCCAGTCCACGCCCACCCCCCGGCAGTCGCACTGGAAGCGGCCGGTGACCGCGGCGATGGAGCTGGTCAGCTGGTCGGGGGACTCGTTGTGGTTCTCCCCGTCGGTGAGCAGGATGGCGTGCCGCTGGGCGAGCATCGGGATCGAGTCGAACAGCCGGCCCGCCAGCAGCAGCCAGGTGCCCATCGCCGTGCCGCCGTCGGAGCGGAAGCCGCTGACCGCCTGCTGCGCCTCGTAGCGCGTCTGCGGGTTCATCTGCACCATGCCGGCGCCGGTCCGGGCCGACGGATAGGCCAGGTACGCCTGGTGGGTGCCGGCGACCACGGCGAACCAGGTGCCGTCCAGGATCTGGTCGAGCGCAGCGGCGGCGGCGATCTTGGCCGACTCGATCTTGGTCCGCCCCATCGAGCCGGAGGTGTCGACGATGATGATCTCGCCGGCCTGACCACCCGTCCCCCGACCGGCTTCGCCCGCCCCGGTGCAGGTGACGGTGACGATGGCGTTCACGTCGGTGCCGCCGTCGGGGAGGAACTCGTTCTGGTAGACGGCGGCGGTGAACTCCGGCATGGTCGGACTCCTCTGCGCGGAAGCCCCCGTGGCCCCGCTGACGACGATGTGACCGTCACAGTATCTCGACCGCGGTCTGCCGGTCGGCGCCTGCCGCCGGGTCCGTACGGTCCGCGTACGCTGCGCGGGTGAACGACCCGACCGGCGACGACACTCCGTACATCGAGACCCGGGACCTGTCCCTGACCACCCGCGAGGGACCGGTGTACGCCGACGTGAACCTGTCCTTCGGACGAGGTCGGTTGGCGGCGGTGGTCGGCCGGTCCGGGACCGGACGCTCGGCCCTGCTGCTCACCCTGGCCGGACGGATGCGGGGCTGGACCGGCCGGTGCCGGGTGGCGGGCTACGACGCGGCCACCCAGATCGCGACCCTGCGGGACCGCAGCTCGGTGGCCCGGATCAGCGACCTGGTCGACCTGGAGCCGCGGCTCACGGTGGCGGAGTCGATCACCGAGCGGGCGCTGATCGACGCGATGCCGCTGCCGCGGGCGGGGGAGCGGTTCGACGCCTCCTGCGCCGCTCTCGGCGAGCTCGACCTGTCCCGGAAGACCCTGGTCGGTGACCTCTCCTCGCTGGACCGGACGCTGCTGACCGTGGCCCTGGCCACCCTGCGGCCGGCCGAGCTGGTCGTCCTGGACGACGCGCAGCGCGGTCTGGACGGCGAGCAGCTGGCGCGGCTGATGACCGGTCTGGTCGGGCTGGTGGAGACGGGGACGGCCGTGGTGATCTCGGTGCTCGACGCGGCGGTGCTGCCGCCGGACTGCGACCGGCACCATCTTGTCCGACCAACCACGGAACCGTCGACCGAGCCGGCCACGGCCGGGATGGAGAGCAGCCGATGAAGATCCCGGTCCCCGCGTCCCGCCTGGCGCGCTTCGAGCTGCGCCGGTTCCGCGGCACGATGCCCCGGCTGGCGCTGGTCTTCGTGCTGATCGTGCCCGCCCTCTACGGCGCCATCTACCTCAGCGCCAACTGGGACCCGTACGGCAAGCTCGGCAACCTCCCGGTGGCCGTGGTCAACGCCGACCGGCCGACCACGTTCGAGAAGGAGACGATCACGGCCGGGGCCGACTTCGTCTCCGAGCTCAAGAAGGGCGCCGCCTTCCGGTACCACGACGTCGACGAGGCGGAGGCCCAGCGCGGTCTGCGCGAGGGCGACTACTACCTGGTGATCAGCGTGCCGGCGGACTTCTCCGCCGACCTGGTCAGCGGCGCCGGGGACGATCCGCAACGGGCGAAGGTGATGCTGTACCGCAACGACGCCAACGGCTTCGTGGTCGGCAGCATCACCGGCAGCGCACAGAACACGATCGCCCGCGCGGTCGACGAGGCGGCCGAGGTCGCGTACTTCAACGCCGTCTTCGCCAACCTGGCCAAGATCCGCACGGGGCTGGAGAACGCCCGGAAGGGGGCCGCCGAGCTGGCCGAGGGGCTGACCACGGCCCACCAGGGCGCCACCAAGCTGCACGCGGGCACCACGCAGGCGCACTCCGGAGCCACCCAGCTGGTCACCGGAGCGAGGTCGTTGGCCACCGGGCTGACGACCG
>JBMDXL010000124.1:0-1531 GCA_048594465.1 Microlunatus sp.
CCAGTACGACCGGGGCGGGCTGACCTGGCCCCGGCACGAGGGGACGACCAGGACCGTCGACGTGCTGCGGGCCGCCGTACCGGCCGCGGACTTCGAGCGGGCGTGGGCCAGCGGAGCCAGGATCATCACCGCCGGCGACGGGGTACAGCTCGCCGACTGGATCTAGGACGCCTGGGCCACCGCATCGACCACGACGATGCCCGTGGGGCGCTGAAGGTGATGTTCTTCGGCGCGGCAAGGACCACCGGCCCGGCTCCCCGACGGGGAACCGGGCCGGCAGCACAGGAACCGTCAGCGCAGGTCGAACCGATCGGCGTCCATCACCTTGGACCACGCGGCGACGAAGTCGTCGACGAACTGCTGCGCCCCGTCGTCGGAGCCGTAGACCTCGGCGATCGCCCGGAGTTCGGCGTTGGAGCCGAACACCAGGTCGGCGCGGGTGCCGGTCCAGCGGCCGTCGGCGGAGACGAACCGCGAGGAGTCCTCGTCGGCCGGCTTCCACTCGGTGTCGTAGTCGAGCAGGTTGACGAAGTAGTCGTTGCTCAACACGCCGGGCCGGTCGGTGAGCACGCCCAGGTCGGAGCCGTCCCAGTTGGTACCGAGCACCCGCAGACCGCCGACCAGCGCGGTCATCTCGGGCGCGGAGACGCCGAGCAGGTTGGCCCGGTCGACCAGCAGGTACTCGGCCGGCAGCCGGCTGGCCTTGCCCTCGTAGTTGCGGAACCCGTCGGCGACCGGCTCCAGGTAGCTGAACGAGTCGACGTCGGTGTGCTCCGGTCCGGCGTCGACCCGGCCGACCGTCACCGGCACGGTGACTTCGACACCCCCGTCGCGGGCGGCCTTCTCGACGCCGGCGGCCCCGGCGATGACGATCAGGTCGGCCAGCGACACCGGGGTGGTCGAGGCGTCGGCGATGCCCTGCAGGGTGCGCAGGACCCGGTTCAGCTGGTCGGGGTTGTTGACGGTCCAGCCGTTCTGCGGCTCCAGGCGGATGCGGGCGCCGTTGACGCCGCCCCGCTTGTCGCTGGACCGGAACGACGAGGCGGCGGCCCACGCGGTGGAGACCAGTTCGGAGACGGTCAGTCCCGAGTCCAGCACGGCCTTCTTCAAGCCGGCAACCGCGGCAGCATCAGGCGCCGGGTGGCTGGCGGCGGGCAGCGGGTCCTGCCAGAGCAGTTCCTCGCTGGGCACCTCCGGTCCGAGATAGCGGACGATCGGGCCCATGTCGCGGTGGGTCAGCTTGAACCAGGCCCGGGCGAACGCATCCGCGAACTCGGCCGGGTTCTCCATGAACCGGCGGGAGATCTGCTCGTAGACCGGGTCGACCCGCAGCGCGAGATCGCTGGTCAGCATGCGCGGCTCGCGCTTCCCGTCGCCGAACGCCTCGGGCACCATGTCGGCGCCGCCGCCGTTGACCGGCCGCCACTGGTGGGCGCCGGAGACCGACTGGAACAGCTCCCACTCGTAGCCGAACAGGATGTGGAAGTACTCGTTGTCCCAGCGGGTCGGGTGGTAGGTCCAGGTGACCTCG
>JBMDXL010000125.1:0-2782 GCA_048594465.1 Microlunatus sp.
CTGGCGGCTGGCGGTGACCGTCACCGTCACCATCCTGCTGCTGGTGCTGGCCGCCGGTCTGGTGACGCTGACCACCACCACCACGGCGTTGAGCGACGTGGTGGTCCGGGCGCTCGGTCCCTTCCGCCGGTTCGGGGTCGCACCCGAGCGGGTGGGTCTGCTGCTCGCCCTGTCCATCCGGGCCGTGCCGGTCGTGCTGGGACTGGCCGAGCAGCTGCGCGACGCCCAGCGGGCCCGCGGGCTCCCGGTCTCGCCGCGGACCTTCGCGGTGCCGCTGCTGGTCCGGGCCCTGCGGCACGCCCAGCAGGTGGGGGACGCCCTGGTCGCCCGCGGCCTGGACGACTGAGCGGTGGTCCCGGGTCAGCGGCGGGTGGTCGGCACCACGACACCGGCCGAGCCGCCGCCGCGGCGGACGGGTTCGGCCACGGCGAGGACGTAGCCCCCGGGGCGGAACTCCAGGGCGGCCACCGCACCGATCTCGGCGGCGGTGGTGAACGCGTCGCCGCTCGGGGTCAGCGTGTAGCCGCGGGAGGTCAGGGCGTCGCCGTAGCGCTCGATGAACGCCGGCTCGGCCGTCACCGCGGCGGTGTTGCGGTGCGAGGCCCGGGGCGCCGCCACGGCCTCCGGCAGGGTCATGCCGAGGTCGATCCGGTTGACCAGGGTCTGCAGCACGGTGGTGATGATGGTGGAGCCGCCGGGTGACCCGACCGCGTAGACGGGCCGCCCGCGGCGGTCCAGGACGATGGTCGGCGACATCGACGAGCGGGGCCGCTTGCCGCCCTGGATCCGGTTCGGGTCGGTGGCGGCGTACGCGGCGGTGAAGTCGGTCAGCTCGTTGTTGAGCAGGAAGCCGCGCCCGGGCACGACGATGCCGGAGCCGCCGGTCTGCTCGATGGTCAGCGTGTAGGACACCACGTTGCCCCAGCGGTCCGAGGTGACCAGGTGGGTGGTCGACTTCCCCTGCTCCGACGGGGCCGACACCCCGGCCGTACGGCAGCCGCGGGCGCGCAGGTCGCCCTTCGCGGTCGGGGTGACCAGTGCCTGCTGGCGGGGGATCTGGCAGGCCCGGCTGTCGGCGAACCGCTGGGACAGCAGCGTGGCCGTCGGCACGTCGACGAAGGCGGGATCGCCGACGTACGCGGCCCGGTCGGCGAAGGCGAGCGCCGAGGCGTCCAGGTAGTAGTGCAGGGCCCGGGGCGCGGACATCCGGCTCAGGTTCTGGGTGTCGAGGATGTTGAGGGCCTCACCGACGGTGGTGCCGCCGGAGGACGACGGTGCCATCCCGTAGACGTTCAGGTCCCGGTAGCGGACCACGGTCGGGGCCTGGTCCAGTGCGCGGTAGGCGGCCAGGTCGGAGGTCTGCAGGTAGCCGGGCCAGACCGGCAGGGTGGCGCCGGGCGCCTTCGGCGGCTGCTGCACCGTGGCCACGATCTCGTCGGCGATCGGACCGCGGTACATCACCCGCGCGCCGCCGCGGGCGATCGCGCGGTACGTGTCGGCGAGGTCGGGGTTGGTGAAGACGGAGCCGACCGCCGGGGCGTCACCCTCGGGCAGGTAGAGCGCCGCCGTCGGGGTGATCTGGGCGAACCGGTCCTTGTTCTGCAGGGTCTGGTCGCGGAAGGTCTGGTCCACCTCGAAGCCGCGGGTGGCGATCCGGATGGCCGGCTGCAGGTTGGACGCGAGCGACTTGCGGCCCCAGCGCTGCAGAGCGCGCTCCCAGGTCGCCGGGGTGCCGGGCACGCCCACCGACGTGCCGCTGGTGACCAGCTGGGCAAACGGGTACGGCTGACCGGTGGCCGGATCGGTGAACGCCGTGCCGGGCATGGTCGCCGCCGCGGTCTCCCGGCCGTCGATGGTCTGCACCCGCCGGCTCCGGGCGTCGTAGTAGACGAAGTAGCCCCCGCCGCCGATGCCCGCGGAGTAGGGCTCGGTGACCCCGAGGGCGGCGGCCGTGGCCACCGCCGCGTCGACGGCGTTGCCGCCGTCCCGCAGCACCCGCAGACCCGCCGCCGTCGCCTCCGGATCGACACTGGCCACCGCACCACCCCACCCGTACGCGGTCGGGGTCTTCCGGGTCGCGCGCTCGCTGCCGGGGTCGGCCGCGGCGGTGCCCGGGGAGGTGCCGACGAGCAGGGTGCCGGTCAGGCAGAGACCGAGCAGGCCGGCGCCGAGACGACGCGCCGGTCGGAGGATGGTGCGAGGCATCGAAGCGCTCCTCGGATGGGGGAGCACCCTTCCTACCCCGAAGGAACGGTCCAGGTCCAGACGGTCGGGTCGGCGCTCAGGGGGCGGGGACGGCCAGCAGCCGTCGGACACCGGCCCGGGTGAGCATCAGCAGCAGGATCAGGGCGGTCACCGCGAAGAAGCCGCCGAGGCGCACCGAGTCGCCGAACAGCAGCGCGACCAGCTCCAGCACCACGAACTTGCTGCCGGCCATGACCAGCACCAGCGAGGCGGCGGCAACGACCTTGCCGACCTTCCGGGGGGCGCTGGTGAACCGCTTCTTGACGCGGTTCTTGAGCAGGACCACCACCTCGAGCACCGCCTTGAGCAGGACGGCGGTGAGCAGCGAGAGCAGGAACGTCTCCGCGATCATGGCCGGGACGAACTGGGTGGCCAGGTTCAGCACCACCACGTACGCGAACACGTCGACCAGGTCGGCCGGCTGGAGCAGGCGTCGCCTCATCGGGCAGCTACATGCTCAGATCGGCGCTGTGCAGCAGATCCAGCGCCTCCGGCTCGCCGACCAGCTGGACGTCGGCGGCGCCGGTGCGGCCGCTGG
>JBMDXL010000126.1:0-1501 GCA_048594465.1 Microlunatus sp.
GCCGCGCACGATGCCCGACCTGCGAGCCGCCGCGTCAGACCGCCGGCGGGGGCGGCGGGTCCGAGACGTCGGTCCGCTGCGTGGTGGCCTGGCGGCCCTGGGCGTCCGTGGTGGTCGCCGTGGTCGTGTGCTTGCGGCGGGTGGAGTTCGCCGAGCTGCCCAAGACGGTCTCGGGCAAGATCCGCCGGGTCGAGCTGCGCGGCCTCGAGGACGCGGCGGCTGGCCAGGAGGCCCGGTCGGGGGAGTGGCGCTACGAGGACTTCGAGGAGCTGCGCAGCACCCGCTGAGCCGCCCCGCGGCGACGATTTCGGGGTCGGCGGCGCCGCTGATAACCTTGAGCAGTTGTCCAGGGCCGGTTCCGGCCCGGACGGCACCGCCGTACGAACGGCCGCGGACCACAGAGTGCCCGGGTGAACAGGCCCCGGCGCGCCGCGCAACGACCACGAGAGAGAAGGCAGCCACGTGTCCATCGGCACCGACGCAGAGACCAAGAAGAAGATCATCGCCGAGTACGCCACCGTCGAGGGCGACACCGGTTCCCCCGAGGTGCAGGTCGCGCTGCTGAGCCACCGCATCTCGCACCTCACCGAGCACCTCAAGACGCACAAGCACGACCACCACAGCCGTCGTGGCCTGCTGCTCCTCGTGGGCCAGCGCCGTCGTCTCCTGAACTACCTGGAGAAGACCGACATCGAGCGCTACCGCTCGATCGTCGCCCGCCTCGGCCTGCGACGCTGACACGAGGACGGCCCACCCCCTGCGGGGTGGGCCGTCCGTGTTAGAACACAACTGAATCCCCATCCCACACCAGGAGTGGTCCGCGGACCCTGCGGCCCGGTCTCCGGTAGTAGGGATTGGTGCCACCCGTGAGTGCACGGGCCGGGCACGGCGACCAGCGGTCGCCCCCGTCGGCACCAGTCGCTTCGATCGAAGATCGGCCACGACGCGGCCGCGGATCGCTTCGCGAACGAAAGCGAACACCTTGACCGACACCACAGGAAACGACGTCTTCGCCGTCGAGACCGTCATCGACAACGGCTCCCACGGCCAGCGCACCGTCAAGTTCGAGACCGGGCTGCTCGCGCGGCAGGCCGCCGGCGCCGTCACGGCGTACCTCGACGACGAGACGATGCTGCTCTCGGCCACCACCGCGGGCAAGCACCCCAAGGACCACTTCGACTTCTTCCCCCTGACGATCGACGTCGAGGAGCGGATGTACGCCGTGGGCCAGATCCCCGGCTCCTTCTTCCGCTCCGAGGGTCGTCCGGGCGAGGACGCGATCCTCACCTGCCGCCTCATCGACCGCCCGCTGCGCCCGACCTTCAAGAAGGGCCTGCGCAACGAGGTCCAGGTCGTCATCACCGTGATGGCGCTCGACCCCAACCAGCCCTACGACGTGCTCGCGATCAACGCCGCGTCCGCCTCCACCCAGCTCTCCGGCCTGCCGTTCTCCGGCCCGGTCGGCGGCACCCGCGTCGCCCTCATCGGTGGCCAGTGGGTC
>JBMDXL010000127.1:0-5495 GCA_048594465.1 Microlunatus sp.
CCGCGATCAGCGGCGACCTCCAGTCCAAGGTGATGTTCGAGGTGCAGCCGATGAAGATGGCGGCCGCCGAGGCGCTCTACGAGACCCAGCAGCCCGCCGGATTCTCGGTGATCACCGTGGGCACGCCGGACGGCGAGCGCGAGCTGTGGTCGGTCAACGTGCCGGGTCTGCTGTCCTTCCTGGCCACCGGGTCCTTCGACGGCAAGGTCACCGGGATCAACGAGCTGCAGCAGCAGTACAGCGAGCAGTTCGGCCCCGGCACCTACTACCCCTACATCCCGCTGGCCTACTGGTCCTTCCGCTGGATGATCGGGCTCGGCATGGCCGCGATCGCCCTGGGCGCCCTGCTGCTGGTGTGCGTCCGGGGCGAGCGACGGCTGACCTCCTTCTGGTGGCCGACCGTGCTCGTGGCCCTGCCCCTGCTGCCCCTGTTCGCCAACTCGTTCGGCTGGATCTTCACCGAGACCGGTCGGCAGCCCTGGGTGGTGTTCACCCTGCTGAAGACCACCGACGGGGTGTCTCCGACCGTGACCCCGGGCACGGTGCTCACCTCCATGATCACCTTCACCGCGCTCTACGGGGCCCTGGCGGTGATCGAGGTGAAGCTGATGCTCACGTACCTCCGGCTCGGCCTGCCCGACGTCAGCCCGCCGGCCGAGAGCTCCGACTCCGACGAGGACGCCCCCCTCGTCTTCAGCTACTGACCACCGGCGAACGAGGAGACTGAGATGGAACTGACCACCGTCTGGTTCGTGCTGATCGCCGTGCTGTGGATCGGCTACTTCGTCCTGGAGGGCTTCGACTTCGGGGTCGGCATGCTGGTGCCGGTGCTGGGTCGCGACGACCGGGAGCGGCGGGTGGTGATCAACACCATCGGGCCGGTCTGGGACGGCAACGAGGTGTGGCTGCTGGTCGCCGGTGGGGCCACGTTCGCCGCCTTCCCGGAGTGGTACGCCACCCTGTTCAGCGGCTTCTACCTGCCGCTGCTGTTGATCCTGGTCGCGCTGATCATCCGCAACGTGGCCTTCGACTACCGGGGCAAGCGCCGTGAGCTGGCCTGGCGGCGACGCTGGGACCGGTGCATCATCATCGGCTCGTTCATCCCGGCCCTGCTGTGGGGCGTGGCCTTCGGCAACATCGTCCGCGGTGTCCCGCTGGACGAGAACCACGACTACGTCGGCAGCTTCGGCACCCTGCTCAACCCCTTCGCGCTGCTGTTCGGGCTGGTCACCCTGACCCTCTTCGTCACCCACGGGGCGATCTTCCTGGGCCTCAAGTCCGACGGGGTGGTCCGGCAGCGGGCCAACGCGCTGGCCGCCCGGGTGGGCGCCCTCACCGTCGCCCTGACCGTGGTCCTGCTGGTCTGGCTGAACCTGGCGTACGGGGACCTGTCGTCGGCGGTGGTCAGCACGGTCGCCCTCGCCGGTCTGGTCGGCGCCCTGGTGGCGAACCGGGCCGGCCGCGAGGGGTGGGCCTTCCTGGGCACCGCGATCACGGTCGCCGGGCTGATGGCCGCGACCTTCCTCGCCCTGTTCCCCGACGTGCTGCCCAGCCTGCCCGGCCCGGAGAACAGCCTGACCACCACCAACGCGGCCTCCACGCCGTACACGTTGACGATCATGACCTGGGCCGCGGTGATCCTGACCCCGGTGGTGATCGCCTACCAGGCCTGGACCTACTGGGTCTTCCGCAAGCGCGTCGCCGTCCACCACATCGCTGACGACGTCCTGCTGCCCGAACCCGCCGAGCGCTGAGGAATGGCACGAGGCGGACCGGTCGATCCCCGGTTGCTGCGACGGGCCCGGGCCACCCGGAGCTATCTGCTCGCCGGGATCGCCGTGGGGACGGCGACGGCCGGTGTGATCGTGCTCCAGGCCTGGCTCCTGGCCACGGCGGTCGCCGGGACGGTCGCCCGGCGCGACCTGACGGCGGTCGGCACCACCCTCGGCCCGCTGGTCGCGGTGTTCGTGGCCCGCGGTCTGCTGTCCTGGGGCAGCGCGGTGCTCGCCCAGCGGTCGGCGGCCGCGGTCAAGTCGCAGCTGCGGACCGAGATCATGGCGGCCCGGTTGCGCCGCCCGGCCGGAGCCGAGCTGGACGGCGCCGGACTCGTCTCGGTGCTCACCCAGGGTCTGGACGCGCTGGACGGGTACTACGCGCGCTATCTCCCCCAGCTGGTGCTGGCCGCCACCGTGCCGCTGATCCTCGGGGTGACCATCCTCAGCGCGGACTGGGTCTCGGCGGTGGTGATCGGTCTGACCGTGCCGCTGATCCCGCTGTTCATGGTGCTGGTCGGCTGGCTGACCCAGACCCGCGTACGCCGCCGGGCCGCTGTCCAGCAACGGCTCGCCCACCACTTCGCCGACCTGGTCGCCGGACTGCCGACGCTGCAGGTGTTCGGCCGCGCCCGGGCCCAGGCCGAGGGGCTGCGCCGCACCGGGGAGGCGCACCGGCGCGAGACGATGGCCACACTGCGCCTCTCGTTCCTGTCCGCACTGGTGCTCGAGCTGCTGGCCACGCTGTCGGTGGCCATCGTCGCGGTGGCCATCGGTCTGCGGGTGGTGGAGGGCGACCTGACCCTGGTGGTCGGTCTGTTCGTGCTGATCCTGGCACCGGAGGCCTACCTGCCTCTGCGCCAGGTCGGGGTGCACTACCACGACTCCGCGGACGGGGTCGCCGCCGCCGAACGGGCCTTCGCCCTCATCGACGCCGTCCCCCCCGCCACCGGTACGCGACCGGTGCCCGACCTGACCCGCGCCGTGATCGAGGTGGACGGGGTCTCGGTGACCTATCCGGACGCGGCCGACGCCGCCCTCGACCGTGCCCGGCTGCTGATCGGACCGGGCGAGATCGTGGCCGTCGGCGGGCCCAGCGGAGCGGGCAAGTCCACTCTGCTTGCCGTGCTCCTCGGGTTCCTGACCCCCACCCGCGGACGGGTCCTGGTTGCCGGCACACCGCTCGACGAGCTCGACCCGACCGCCTGGCGGTCGGCGCTGGCCTGGGTCCCGCAGCAGCCGTCCCTGCTGGCCGGCACGATCGCCGACAACGTACGGCTGGGTGCTCCCGACGCCCCGGCCGCCCGGGTCCGCTCCGCGCTGTCCCGGGCCGGGGCCGCGGACCTGGACCCCGACCGCGTGCTGGCCGCCGGCGGTGAGGGGCTGTCGACCGGGGAGATCCGCCGGGTCGCCCTGGCCCGGGCGCTGCTGCGGATCGACTGCGCCGGTGGTCAGCTGCTGGTGCTGGACGAGCCGACGGCCGGGCTGGACGCCGACACCGAGCTGACCGTGCTCGACGAGCTCCGCCGGCTGGGAGTCGGCGCGCTCGTGGTCAGTCACCGACCGGCCGTGCTGGCCGCGGCGGACCGGGTGGTCGAGCTGCGACCGGCGTCCCGACCGACGGTGGGGAGCACGCGATGACCGGCCTCGACACCCCGCCGCGGACGGCCCCCCGGACCCGGCGGACACCGGCGAGCCCGGCCAGCCCGGGGCTCACGGCGACGACCGGGCAGCGGTTGACCGCGCGTCCCCGTCAGCTGGTCCGGACCGTCCTGCTCGGCGCCCTGGCCGGCGGGGCCGGGGTGGCCCTGATCGGCACCGCCGCCTGGCTGCTGTCCCGGGCCGCCGAGCAGCCCCCGGTGATGTACCTGATGGTGGCCGTCGTCGGTGTCCGCGCCTTCGGCATCGGCAAGGGGGTGCTCCGCTACGTCGAGCGGCTGGACAGCCACGACCTGGCCCTGCGGCTGCAGAACGGGCTGCGGCAGGACACCTGGCAGGCCCTGACCCGGTCGACCTGGGTGGGCCGGCGCGGCGGGGACCTGCTCTCCCGGGTGGTCAACGACGTGGAGGCTATCCAGGACATGGTGGTCCGGGTGGTCGTCCCGGTCGCCGCCGCCGGACTGGTGGCGGTCGCCACCACGACCGTGATCACCGTGCTGTCCCCGGGCGCCGGGCTGCTGCTGGCCGTCTCGGTGGTGCTGGCCGGAGTGGTGGTCCCGTGGCTGACGGCGCGCTGGGCCGCCCGCGGGGTGGACACGCTCGCTCCCCTGCGGGGCGAGCTCGCCGGGGTGGCCGGCGAGGCGGCCGAAGCCGCGCCCGACCTGGTGGCGTACGGGGCGACGGACTCGGTGCTGACCAGGGTCGCCGACGTGGACGGCCGGCTGCGCCGGGCCGAGCAGCGGGCAGCCTGGGCGACCGGGCTGGCCGGGCTGGGTCAGACGCTGGCCTCCGCCGTGGCGGTGCTGGGCGGGCTGCTCGTCGGTGCGGTGCAGGTCGTCGCCGGGGTGCTGCCGCCGGTGCAGCTGGCTGTGCTGGTGCTCACCCCGCTCGCTCTGCACGAGGTGCTGTCCACCCTGCCCGCCGCCGCCCTGGCCCACCGCCGGTCCCGCGTGGCCCTGGCCCGCGTACGCGAGGTGCTGACCGCCCCCGCCGTCGGCAACCCGGACCGGCTGCGCGCTGACCAGGTCGAGCCGGCGGGCACCCCGGGCATCGTGATCTCCGCTCTCACCGCGGGCTGGCCGGGCCGCCCGGCCGCCGTGGTCGACCTGGACCTGCGGGTGGCCGCGGGGGAGAAGGTCGCCCTGGTCGGACCCAGCGGTGCGGGCAAGACCACTGTCGCGGCCACCGCGCTGGGTCTGCTGGCACCGCTGGCCGGTCGGGCCGACATCACCGGCCGGGTGGGCTACCTGGCGCAGGACGCGTACCTGTTCGACACCACCGTCGCGGAGAACACCCGGATCGGTCGGCGCGATGCCACCGACGCCGAGATCGCCGCCGCGCTGGACCGGGCGCGGGTGACGCTGCCGCTGGACCGGCTGGTGGGGGTGCACGGCACCGCCGTCTCCGGCGGCGAGGCCCGGCGACTGGCGCTGGCCCGGCTGCTGGTCGGTGACGCGAACGTGCTGATCCGGGACGAGCCGACCGAGCACCTGGACGCCCCCACCGCCGGCGCGCTGGTCGACGACCTGTGGGCCACCGCGGAGTCCCTCGGCGCCGCGGTGCTGGTGATCACCCACGACCCGGCGCTGGCCGCCCGCTGCGACCGGGTGGTCACCCTGCCCATCCCCTCCACCCGCTGACGCACCCTTTCGCAACCCGACGCACCGTCTGCAACGGGTGCGTGAGTGAGCGAAAGGGTGCGTCAGCGGCGTGGGAGGGGGTGGAGGGGGAGGGACCCGCCTCCTACTGGCCGGTCCGGCCGTCCAGGCACTCGCGGAGCAGGTCGGCGTGGCCGCAGTGCCGGGCGTACTCCTCGATCAGGTGCACCAGCACGTCCCGCAGCTCGAGCTCGCCGTCGGGATGCAGACCCAGCACGTCCAGGCTCTCCGCCCGGTCGACCCAGGCCTCGGCGTACGCGATCTCCGCCCGCCAGCTCGCGAACGCCTCGTCCACGCACTCCGGCGTCCCCACCGCACCGTCGAAGTCCGCGTCGGGGTGCTCGAGCTTGCCGTACAGCCGCGGCAGGTCGAGCCGTCGGTCCATCACCCGGCGGAACCAGGACTG
>JBMDXL010000128.1:0-1821 GCA_048594465.1 Microlunatus sp.
CATCGATCAGTCCTTCGTCATCTGCACCCGGTCGACGATCGACCGGGCCGGAGTTGGCACCGTGGCTGATCTGTCAGCCGGTTGCCGGGGAGTCGACGGGCCGGTCCCTCGTCCCCTCTGGATGTGCTGCACAGCCTAGGCGGCGGAGGGCGATCCGGGCATCTCGGCGTCTTGCCTGCTGAACATTATGTCCACCAGACGAGACGGCACGCGGGATGGCAGCATGCGGTCATGACCGGCACCGACGCCGACGAGCGGTTGGCCCCCACCCGGCTGACGGCCGCCCAGTGGCTGCGGCGGGTCGGGAACCTCGCCAACCTGACCACCCCGCTCGGGCTGCTCGTGGCCCGGATCGGGCGGGCCGAGGTCCGGCCGGGTCCGCGGGGACTGCTGCTGGCCGAGGGCTACCGGCTGCGCTTCCCGGTGGCCGGGGCGTTCACGGTGGGCGACGTGATCCTCACCGGCGGCACCTTCGCCGAGCGGCTGCGGCTGACGCCGCAGCTGCTGGAGCACGAGGAGCGGCACAGCTGGCAGTACCTCTGCTGTCTCGGGTTGCCGTTCTTCCCCGTGTACGTCGGTCTGATGGGCTGGTCGGTGCTGCGCACCGGCGACCGGGCGGCGCGACACGCCTTCGAACGCCACGCCGGACTGGCGGCCGGCGGCTACCGCGAGCAGCCGGTGATCCCGATCGGCGTCCGGGGCCGGCAGACCGTCCGCTGGCTGCGAGGATCGGCGAGGTCGTTCGCGCGCCGATGAGTTCGGGGAGCGGCCGTGGTCAAGACCGCAACACCGCACCACACACCAGGAGAACGACGATGACCGAGACCACCAGCGCCCCGCGGACCGGGTACGCCCCCGTGGGCGAGCTGTCGATGTACTACGAGATCCACGGCGCGGGCGGCACCCCGCTGCTGCTCCTGCACGGCGGGTTGTTCGACATCGAGCAGCAGTTCGGGCAGGTGCTGCCCGGGCTGGCCGCCGGCCGCGAGGTGATCGCCACCGAGTTCCAGGGTCACGGTCACACCAACGACATCGACCGTCCGCTGTCCACCGCCGGGCTGACCGAGGACGTGGTCGGCCTGCTCGCTCATCTGGGCGTGGAGCAGGTCGACGTCTTCGGCTTCAGCATCGGCGCCGCGGTCGCGCTGCAGCTGGCCGTGGAGCACCCGGAGCTGGTCCGGCGGGCCGTGATCTCCTCGGTCTCCTTCCACCCCGACGGCGACCGGGTGGAGAACACCGACGCCGTGGGCAGCATGACCGTCGACATGATCGCCGGCACCCCGATGCAGGCCGCGCACGCGGCGAAGTCGCCGAACCCGGAGAAGCTGCAGGACCTGCTGGACAAGCTGGGCGGGTACGTCGCCGGCCCGGGTTGGTCCGACGAGGTCATCAGCGCCTACCCCGCCCCCACCCTGTTCACCCTGGGCGACAACGACGCGGTGACCCTGGAGCACGCCGTCCGGTTCCTGCGACTGCGCGGCGGCGACGTGAACGGCGACTTCGTCGGCGTCCCGGCCAGCCACCTGGCCGTCTTCCCCGGCTCGACCCACTTCTCCGGGATGGCCCGCACGGATCTCGTGGTGCCCGCGGTCACGGCGTTCCTGGACGCCGAGCGGACCTCGATCCCCTCGATGATGGGCTGACCCGCCGACTCTGGGCAGAGCGTGTGAGCTCGGCGGGCGTCCTGGACCGTCGGCTCACACACCGTCCGGTCCAGCCCCGCTCGTCAGAGCAGGAGCAGGCGATCTGTGGCTGACGTTCGAGAAGCCGTTGCACCTGGGGACGACGACAGCGTGTGAGTTGAGGGCGTCGGACGAGCGC